>RFUP01000165.1 GCA_009922885.1 Paracoccaceae bacterium | reverse complement strand
ATCAACTCGATCAATCCGGCGAAGGATGTGGACGGGTTCCATATTTCCAACGTGGGCCTTCTGGCGACGGGGCAGAAATCCATGGTGCCCTGCACGCCGTTGGGCTGCCTGATGATGCTGCGGGACCATTTTGGTTCGATCGCGGGCAAGAACGCGGTGGTGATCGGGCGCTCGAACATCGTGGGCAAGCCGATGGCGCAACTCCTGCTGCGCGATAGCTGCACGGTGACCATTGCGCATTCGCGCACCAAGGATCTGGCCGATGTGGTGCGGAAAGCCGAGATCGTGGTGGCCGCTGTGGGCCGCCCCGAGATGGTGCCGGGCGACTGGATTGCGCCGGGGGCCACGGTGATCGACGTGGGCATCAACCGCATCGAGCGCGACGGCAAGACGGTCTTGGTGGGCGATTGCCATTTCGAGAGCTGCGCCGAAGTGGCTGGTGCCATTACGCCGGTGCCGGGGGGCGTGGGGCCGATGACGATTGCCTGCCTTCTGGCCAATACGCTGACGGCGGCGTGCCGCGCCAACGGGCTGGCAGAGCCGGAAGGCCTGACCGCCTGAGGTTCTGCGGGGGCACAGTTTTTGCGCACCTATGCTTATTAACCTTTTTGGAAACGTTGCTGAAATCAACCCTATAGGTTAGGGAGCCAGATAGTTTGGCTTCAAAGTTGTATGGTTGATGACGAAAAAAGAAGGTTCGTTTTGGGGTGCGTTTCTCGATGATCTGAGGAGCCGGCACGCCGTTCTTCTTGCGCTTTACATGATCCTTGCCTTGGGTGTTCTGGGCCCGTTTGGGACGTTCTCCGGCATGGACCTACTTTTGCGCTTTGCGTTCTGGGGCGCGGTGGTGCTGGTTTTGGTGCCTTTGTCGATCCTGTTGCGGCGGTTTTTTCTGGCGCGCGGGATTGCTGATCTCTCTCTTCTTTACGCGATGGTTCAGGTCGGGATGATGACCTTGTTGGGAAGCCCGTTTGTCTGGTTTGCCTTGCAGGTTGCGGATGGTGAAGAGATTGCCGGGCAGACCTCGATTTTCGAGGTGGCGCTGCTTTTTTCCTTGGTCACGTTGATCGTGATTACCCTTCGCCGGATCGTCGTGCGGTTGGCCGAAGAAAAAGCGACTGGCGCGATAGTCCCGATGGCTGCGGAAGAAGGCTCTGTGCCTGCGGTGCCTGTGGCCGTGCCCCGGCTGCTGCGGCGTTTGACGGAAGCGCCGAAAGGGGATGTTCTTTATCTCGCGGCGCGGGATCACTTCGTGGATGTGGTGATGGCCAAGGGCGAGGAGCGGTTGCGGCTGCGGTTTGCCGATGCGGTGGACGAGATGGACGGGGTGCCGGGCGTTTGTGCGCATCGCTCCTATTGGGTGGCCCTGGCGGCGGTTCAGCGGGCGGAACGGCGTTCGGGTAAGACGGTGCTTCTGATGACGAACGGAGACGAGGTGCCTGTGAGCCGGACGTATATGGCGCAGGTGGAAGCCGCAGGGTTGCTCTAGGTCTCAGCGCGGCATCGGAATGGCGAGGGGCTGCGGGCCTGTCAGGATCGCCAGCGCTCTCGCCCCCATGAAGGCAAGCGCCGGATCGCTGGACCAGAGACCGCCTGTGTAGGTGCCAAAGGCGGGCAGGATCAGGCGGATTTCATCATAGAGAAAACATGGGCGCGAGACGGTGCCCGCGCGAGTGCGGAGGCGCGCTTTCGGGTGGTAATGGCCCGAGACCTCGGCTTGTGGCTTTGCGTCTGCGATATGGCGGAAGGTGAGGGGGCCTATCGTGGTTTCGGCACGGTGTTCGCCGCCCAGATCCAGCGGGCCCGGATCGTGGTTACCGGTGATCCAGATCCAGCGCCGCCCGGCTTTGAGGCGCGAAAGCGTGGCGCGGGCGGTGTCAGAGAGGGCTTGGCCTGCGGCGTCATCGTCGAAACTGTCACCAAGGCAGATGACCGTGGTGGCCTTGGTGGTGTCGAGCGCATCGGCGAGGCGCTGGAGGGTGTCTTGGGTTTCATAGGGGGGCAGCGTGGGGCCACCTTTGCGGGCAATCCGCTCAGACTTGCCCAAGTGCAGATCGGAGACCACGAGAAGCGCTTCACGCGGCCAGAACAGCGCGCCGGAGCCGAGCGCCTGAAGAGGTTCGCCACAGAAGGTGAAGGCATGTGCGTTCATGCTGTGTTCTTGCCGTGCGCGCCGCTGAAAGGCAAGGGCGGGATCAGTTGAGCCCGGCTTCGGCCATGAGCCGTTGGGCCTCTTCCTCCATCAACCGTTCGCGGGCCATGCCTTGCACGGGCACGCGACCGACTTCGAGAAGGAGCGGCGCGGCCAAGGGGGGCAGGCGGGTGAGGCGGCGGAGCGTGATGCGGCCTTCGATGCGTTCAAGCATCTCTTTCAGGCGGCCGAAGTCGATCAAGCCGCGCATCGCTTCTTGGCGCGTGATCCGGAGCATGAGGTGCTCAGGGTCGTATTTGTGCAGCGTGTCGTAGAGGATATCGGAGGAAAACGTGGCCTGCCGCCCCGATTTCCGCAAGCCCGGCAAGTTGCGCTCAATGAGGCCCGCAATAGTGGCCGAAGCGCGGAAGGTGCGCTTCATCACGGCATTGCCATTGAGCCATGTTTCCAAGCCCTCCTCCAGCGCGTCGAGTGTAAGAAGCGGCGCGGGATCGGTGACGGGCTTCAGCCCCCAGATGAGCGTGGCGTAATCCGAGGCGACGAAACCCAAGGGATCAAGGCTCAGATCCTCCATGCGCTTCGTCAGGAGAAGCCCCAGCGTTTGCTGGGCGTTGCGGCCAGCAAAGCCGTAAACGCAAGTATGTTCGCGCCCGTCCCACGGGAAGCTTTCGATGCGCAACTGGCCCGCGTCGGGCAGGTCGCTCACCTCGGCTTGCAGACGGAGCCAATCGGCGGTGTGGTTGGGCAAGCTCTGCCAGTCGCCCTTGGCAAGGAAGGCCAGAATGCGATGGGTGAGTTGAGTGGAGGTGGCGAATTTGGTGCCGTTGAAGGTGGCGATCTTGGGCTTTCGCGCAGCATCGCGGCTCACTTCCACGACCATCTCGCGGAGGCCCTCGAAGCGCACGATCTGGCCGCCGATGAGGAAGGTGTCGCCCTTCGAGAGGGTGGCGGCGAAGCCCTCCTCGATCTCGCCCAGAGGCGCGCCGCCACGATTGCGGGCGAAGCGGACCTTGAGCGTGTCGGTATCCTGAATGGTGCCGATGTTCATGCGGATGGCTTGAGTGCTGCGCGGATCGCGCAAATGCCATTGGCCATCCGGGCGCTGCATCAGGCGCTTCCAGCGGTCATAGGCGCGCAAAGCGTAGCCGCCCGTGGCGCAGAAATCGAGGCAATCGTCGAAGGCCGCGCGCGAGAGGCGAGCATAGGGGCCTGCGCCTTTCACTTCACGGTAGAGGTCTTCTGCGGTGAACGGCCCGGCGCAGGCGCGGATCAGGATATGCTGGCAGAGCACATCCAAGGGGCCATCGCCGCGCGGTTCACCATCGAGATCATGGGCGCGCACCGCGTCCAGCGCGGCTTGGCATTCCACCACTTCCCAACGGTTTGCAGGTACCAGAAGCGCCTTCGAGGGGGCGTTATAGCGATGATTGGCGCGCCCGATGCGCTGGACCAAGCGTTTGACGTTCTTCGGCGCGCCGATCTGGATCACCAGATCGACATCGCCCCAGTCGATGCCCAGATCGAGGCTGCCGGTGCAGACGATGGCGCGCAACTGGCCTGCCACCATAGCCGCTTCCACCTTCTCGCGGGCGGCGCGATCAAGGCTGCCGTGGTGGATGCCGATGGGGAGCGCCTCGTCATTCTGGAGCCAGAGATTGTGGAAGAAAATCTCGGCCTGCGCGCGGGTGTTGTGGAAGATGAGCGTGGTGCGATGGGCGCGCACTTGGGCCAGAACATCGGGGATGGCATAGGCGGCACCTCCGCCAGCCCAAGGCGGCGGGGCGGCGGTTTCAAGCATGCGGATATCGGGATCGGGGCCGGGATCGGCGGTAAGCACGGCGCAAGGCGCGGGATGAGGCGCCACGTATTGCGCGAGGGCGGCGGGATCCTCGACAGTGGCGGATAGCGCCACGCGGCGCAACCCGGGGTTCAGGGCTTGCAGGCGCGCGAGGGCGAGCATCAACTGGTCGCCGCGTTTCGATTCCGCCAAGGCATGGGCCTCGTCGATGATCACGCGCTGGACCGCCGCAAAAAGCCGCGGCGCCTCCTCGTAGGAGAGCATCAGGGCGAGGCTTTCGGGGGTGGTGAGCAGGATATGCGGCGGATCCACGCGCTGGCGGCGCTTCTGGGTGGAGGAGGTGTCGCCAGTTCGGTCTTCGACGCGGATATTGAGGCCCGCGCCTTCGATCGGTCGCAAGAGGTTGCGGCGGATATCGGCGGCGAGCGCCTTCAAAGGCGAGATATAAAGCGTGTGCAGGCCCGCCTTTGGCGCTTCCGCCAGTTCGGCGAGTGTGGGCAGAAAACCCGCCAGCGTCTTGCCGCCACCTGTGGGGGCGATCAGGAGCGTGGCCGGATCATCGGCGCGCGCCAGCATCTCGCGCTGATGCGGGTGCAAGGCCCAGCCTTGGGCGGAAAACCAGTGGTCCAGTGGGGCGGGAAGCACGCGCATAAGGCCAACATAATCCAACGGAAAATTTCCGCCACTGGCGACGGAAGCGGATACACCTTTCGTATGAGCAATGAGGGAGGCCAACAACTGGAGATCATTATGAAATTGCGCGCATGGGCAACACCGCTCACCATCGGCTCCAGCCTGATTGTCACGATTACGGGGCTGATGCTGTTCTTCCACCTCTCCCCCGGCCTCACGCGCCCGGCGCATGAATGGCTCGGCTGGGTGATGGCCGCGGCGATGATCGCACATATCGCCGTCAACTGGCGCGCCTTCACGGGCTATTTCAAACGCCCCGTCGCGCTTGCGATCCTCGGGGTCTCGGCCCTGATGATGGCGCTTACGCCCCTTGATACCGTCTCAGGCACCTCGGCGGCCAACCCGGTCCCGCTGGTGATGGGAGCGATGAGCCGCGCGCCGCTGACAGCGCTTTTCGACATGGCAGGCCTCACCCCCGAAGAAGGCGTGGCGAAACTCGCAGCACAAGGAATCACGGCCACGAGCGATCAGCGGATGAACGAGATCACCCAAGGCGACCGTGCCGTGCAAAGCCGGATCATCGCGGCGCTCTTCGCGGATTAACCGGCACCCGTCTTTCTCTTTTGAAAATATCCGCGGGGGAGTGTGAGGGGGCGAAGGGCCCCCTCACGCCACCCTCACCGCTCACGCGCGGTAGATGGCTTTGACCCGTTCGGCGTCAATCGCGAAGCGGGTGCGGAAATGTTCGAGCCCTTCGGCATCCGGCACCTGGAACCTGTAGGGCTTGATGCCCTCTTTCTGGCGGCTGTCGTTCATGTCGGAAATGCCGCGGATGAACATCGGCTCTTCCGTGAAAGACACCGAGGGCATCGCTTTCACCAACTTGTTGTGGCTGAAGTTCATGATCGTTTGCGAGACGTTCGGGCCGAAGGCGATGGCGAGGCCGGGGGTCCAGAAGCCTTCGTTGATTTCCAGCACTTTCAACCCCTTGGCGCTGAAATCGACGGCCCAGCCGAGGCGGTAGTCGATGGCGACGTGGCGCTCGGTGTCGATGAGGGGGCGGATGCGTTCAGCGTCGCGGCGGAGGCGCTCGACGAAATTGACCGCGACGGCATCATCGTCATCC
>RFUP01000164.1 GCA_009922885.1 Paracoccaceae bacterium | reverse complement strand
TCTCGATTACGCGACGCTCGACGCCGAAACACCCGGCCATATCACCCCCGCCTTCGATGGCATGGTGATCCGCTACCCCCTCTAACCTCTGGAGGCGCGGATGCAGGCCCTTCTCGATGTCATCCTGCCCGTCTTCTTCGTCATCGGTGTGGGCTATCTCGCGGTTTGGCGCGGTTGGTTTCCTGATGCCGCCGTTGAGGGCCTTCTGAAATACACCCAGAACTTCGCCATTCCGGTGCTCCTTTTCTCCGCCATCTCGAAACTCGATTTGGCCGCCACCTTCGACCTCCGCCTCCTTCTTTCCTTCTACACCGGTGCAATCACCTGCTTCACCTTGGGCCTTCTCGCCGCCCGTTACGGCTTCAAGCGCGACTGGGAAGAGGCCGTGGCCATCGGTTTTGTCTGCCTTTTCTCCAACTCCATCATGCTGGGCCTGCCGATCACCGAACGCGCCTACGGGGTCGAAGGGCTCTCGGGTAATTACGCTATCGTCGCGGTGCACTCGCCCTTCTGCTACGGCGTGGGCATTACGTGTATGGAAATCGCCAAGGCGCGTGGCACCGGCGGCTCTCCCGCGTCCACCGCCGCGAAGGTCCTGCGCGCCATGTTCCGCAACGCGCTCGTTCTGGGAATTCTCGCAGGCTTTGCCGTGAACCTCCTCGGCCTCAAGGTCCCTGCCTTCATGGCAGATGGCATGTCCCTTATCGTCCGCTCTGCGCTTCCCGTCGCCCTCTTCGGCCTCGGTGGCGTGATCGTGCGCTACCGCCCCGAAGGCGATGCGAAAGTTATCGCCATGACCGTCGCCATCTCGCTCCTCGTCCATCCGGCGATTACCTGGAGCATGGGCACACTCCTCGCGCTGCCCCAAGACCATTTCCGCTCCGCCGTGCTCACCTCTTCCATGGCACCCGGTGTGAACAGCTACGTCTTCGCTTCCATGTATGGCACAGGCCGCCGCGTTGCCGCCTCTACCGTCCTCATTGCCACCGCTCTTTCGATCCTCACCGTCTGGTCGTGGCTGCACGTCATCCCCTGAACTATCCATCAAACCATTTGCCACAGAGCCTGCAACGCGCTTCACTCCGCTAAAACGGAGGGGAACAGGATGCGGGATTACAGCGATTACGACGCGACAGGCCTGGCAAGGCTCGTCGCAAAGCGGCTGGTCACAGCAGGCGAACTGCTCGACGCAGCCCTCGATCGTGTCGAACGCCACAATCCCGCCCTCAACGCCGTGGTCCAAATCCAGGAGGAAACCGCCCGCCGCCTGATCGCTGAAGGGCTTCCCGACGGGCCCTTCAAAGGCGTGCCCTTCCTTTTGAAAGACCTCGCCATCGAAGCGCAGGATTTTCCCTCGAACTACGGCTCCCGCCTGATGGAGAACACCCGCCAGAGAGGCGACAGCACCCTCTACACCCGCCTCAAGGCCACGGGCCTCGTCACTTTCGGGCGCACCACGTCGCCCGAGGGCGGCATTGGCGCGGTGACCGAAGCCGCCGTTTATGGCGGCCCCACGCGCAACCCGTGGAACCTCGCCCATACACCCGGCGGTTCGTCTGGCGGCGCAGGCGCGGCGGTGGCGGCGGGCATCCTTCCTGCGGCGCATGGTTCCGATGGCGGCGGCTCAGTGCGCATCCCGGCCTCCTCCTCTGGCCTCTTCGGCTTCAAACCCACACGCGGCCTTCTTCCCGCAGGCCCCTATCGCGGCGAAGGCTGGGCGGGCATGGCGATCGACGGTTTCCTCACGCGCTCCGTGCGCGATACCGCCGCCCTTCTCGATGCCACGATGGGAGCCGATAGCGGCACACCCTATCACGCGCCGCCTCTGCGTGAGGGCTTCACAGCCGCGCTGCATCGCGCGGCCCGTCCGCTGAAAATCGCGCTCTGCGATACCAGTTTCACGGGAACCGCGATCCATCCTGAGTGCAAGGCGGCCGTCCATGCCGCCGCCACGCTTCTCCAGTCCATGGGGCACCACATCGAAGTGGCCCGCCCAGAGGCCGATACCGAAGGCATGATGGCGGCCTGGACCAAGATCGTCGCCTGCGGCACTGCCGCCTCCGTGCGCCGCGCGCTCTCTCTCAAGGGCCGCACTTTGGCGGAAAGCGATCTCGAAAACGTCTCGATCAGTGCCTTGCAATATGCCGAAACCATTACCGGTGCGGATTACGTCGAGGCGCTGGCGAAAATCCACGCCTACGGGCGCGAGTTCGCGCAGTTCTTTGAAGGACACGATATCTTGCTCACGCCCACGCTGGCCGAACCGCCCGCCAAGATCGGCCGCTTCGATCACACCCGCAGCGATTACGTTGACTACCGCACCGGGCCCGATGGGATTTTCGCCTATTCGCCCTTTACCGCCGCCTTCAACGCCTCGGGCCAGCCTGCGATGTCTGTGCCGCTGGCCATTTCCGGCAATGGCCTTCCCATCGGTATCCATTTCGCCGCAGCGCAGGGGCAGGACGAACTTCTCATGTCGCTCGCCGCCGAGCTTGAGCGTGCGGCGCCATGGTTCCATCGCCGCCCGCCCCACTTCGGCTAGGGCGCGCCAAATGCCAAAAGCCAATTCAAAAATCCAGCTGCCCATTCCGCTCCGACCGAAAACCGCAGGGCCACAATCCGCGGAAAACCTTGCCATTCCGTTACCCGAACCGCGGAAAATCGGCGCATTGGTTAACGGCCTTGCCATACCAACGTCATGACGCAAGCCATACGCATTCCAGACGCAATCCATACGCTTTGGAAATCGAAATCCGGAAAAGTTAACGCACTAGATGTTGTGGTTGGCTGTTTTCCTTCTCCGCACTTCGGAGTAGGCTTTCCGAAAGTCTCAAGGAGCGCCCTCAGATGTCCAGCCACTTCACTGTCGTTAACCACCCGCTGGTTCAGCACAAACTCTCGCTGATGCGCGACAAGGACTGCCCGAAGGTTCTTTTCCGCCAACTTCTGCGCGAAATCGGCCAACTTCTGGCCTATGAGGTGACGCGCGATTTCGAACTGGAAAACCGCCACATCGACACCCCCCTCGTGCCCATGCAAGCCCCTCATCTCAAGGGCAAAAAGCCGGCACTGATCTCGATCCTGCGGGCTGGAAACGGCCTTCTCGATGGTGTGCTCGATCTCCTTCCCGCCGCCCGCGTTGGCTTCGTCGGCCTCTACCGCGACGAGGAAACCCTGAAACCCGTGCAATATTACTGCAAATTGCCCAAAGCACTTTCCGAACGCGTCGTGATCGCGCTCGATCCGATGCTGGCCACCGGAAACTCCTCGGTTGCTGCCATCGATCTATTGAAACAATCGGGTGCGAAGAACATCAAATTCCTCTGCCTCCTGGCCGCGCCCGAAGGGGTCGCGCGGATGCAGGAAGCCCACCCCGATGTCCCGATTTTTACCGCAGCCCTCGATGAGCGTTTGAACGAAAAAGGATATATCATGCCCGGCCTCGGCGATGCCGGCGACAGGATGTTCGGCACCGTGCACGGCTAAGGCGAGCAACTTTTCGCGGGATAGATTGCAAGCGCTTGCGCCAACCATTTGTTTCTGCAACAGTGTTTCTCAATATTTTGTGTGGGGACACAAATGCTGCTGCCGAACCTTAAGCCGATCCGGCTCCTGTCGCTGACTATCCTTTCGGCGACCACATTTCTTGCATTCATGCCGGTGGGCACAGTGGCGCAATCCTTTGCCCAGCCTGCGGAATTTCCCCCGCAAGGCTATTCCGGCAAGCAGTATGTTGACAGCAAGGGCTGTGTTTTCATCCGCGCCGGGATCGATGGCAGCCCCACTTGGGTTCCCCGTGTGACCCGTTCACGCGAGCAGATCTGCAACGCCGTGCCGACCTTCGCCAACGGCGTGCCGAAGGAATTGATGAAGGGCAGCACGAAAACCGCTGAAGCCCCGGTCATCCTGCCGCCGCCGGGTGATGCACTTCCGGCAGCCACGGCCTCGGTTCTGACTGGGGGTAATTCCGGCGAGGATGGCGGTAACACCCCGGCAACAATGGAAAAACCCAATACCGTCCGGGTTATCCCTGCCACGATCGGTCAAACGGCCGCCGCACCCGCAGTCAACAAGAAAAAGCCGGTTTCGGTGGCCGCTGCCCCCGTTGTCGTGCCGCGCTCAATGCCCGCCGCTTTGGCTCCGCAGCCGCTCCGCGTTTTGCCGCCGCCGGCCCCTGCGCCCCTCACCGTTGCGCGCGTTGCAGCGCCTCCGGTTCAGGCGCCTGCGCCGCGCATCGTGGTTCCGGCTTCACGTGCGATGCCTGCTGCCGTGGCAGGCAATGCCACCACGGGCTGTCCGAATCTCTCTCCGATCGCACAGCGCTATGTCGCACCGGTTCCGGGCGTGCGTTGCGGCCCGCAGGCCCAGTCTCCGACCGCAGGATACATGGGCCAATCGGAAACGCGCGCTCCGGTCCTGACCACGCGTCTCACCCCGACCACCCGCATCGTGCCGCGCCATGTCGCCGCGATTCAGGCACAGAGCGCGGATATCGGTGCTCCGCCCGCAGGCTATCGCCCAGTCTGGGAAGATGACCGCCTGAACAAGCAGCGTGCGCATCAGACCCTCGAAGGCCGCGCCCAGATGTATCTTCGCTGGACCCGCGACGTGCCCCACCGCCTGATCGACATCCGCAGCGGTGCCGATGTGACGGCTTTCAACCCCGATCTCGTTTACCCTTTCGTTGATGTCGCAAGCCAAAACGCCGCGGCCGCCGCACAGGCGCAAGGCAAGCGTGTGGTGGTGATCTCCTCTAAATCTAGTGCCCCGATCACAGCGTCCGCGCCCCGCATCAGCTCCTCCGCCCCCAAACCCGCCCAAACTAATGTCGCGAAAGCCGCAACGGGCGCGCGGTTCGTGCAAGTGGGAAGCTTCGGTGTGGCCTCAAACGCGCAAGCAACGATTGCCAAGCTGCAAGGCATGGGCCTGCCGGTCAGTTCCGGCCAGATCACCCGTGGCGGCAAGCCTCTGAAGCTTGTGATGGCAGGACCTTTCGCGGATGACGGTTCCGCCGCCCAAGCTTTGCGTGCCGTTCATTCGGCAGGCTACCGCGACGCGTTCCTCCGCCGCTAAGATACGGCGGCGTTTCAGCCGCCGCAGATCCCTTGCAGGCGCACCCAATCCGCGTCTTCCAGAATTGGAGTGGGTGCAGAGGTTGGAAAAGGTTCTTTTAGTTTCAATGCGTTACGCGCTTCTTCACTTTGCGGAAGCCACTCTGCGAAAGGGGTGGAACGGATGTCGTAGCGCTTGAAGGTCTCGATCAAGGCTTCGGGATCCAACGGCGCGGCAGGGGCCGCCAGCAGCGCCTCGGCTTCGGTCCGAATATCCTCGGCGGGCAAACTTCCCGTGGTCAGAAGCCGGAAGGTCGAGACGATGCCCACCTCCTCCAACAGTGCTTCCAACGGGCGCTTCTTGCCCTTCTCGACATAGGCCGCGAGCATGTGCCCGGCCAGTACGTCCGGCCCGTCCTCGTTCTGGATCAGCCGGCTGTCGATGAGCAACGTATTGCCCGGCAACGCACGCACGCCGTTGATTCCGGAGGAAAATACCAAAAGCGTCTGGGGCTGACCGTCGAGATCGGGCAACCGATCCGCCAACCGCGACAGCGCTGGATAGGCCGCACTTTCCGAACATTTCGGCCCGGTGAAGCGCCGCATTTCCTTGACGATTTCCTCGCCCAGCGACACGCGCTTCGAAAGCGGCACAACCGAAAGCGTGTGTTTCACCAAGGCTTCGGGCAGCCAGAACACCCCGAGCGCC
>RFUP01000163.1 GCA_009922885.1 Paracoccaceae bacterium | reverse complement strand
ACACCCCCGATCAAGTCGATGTCGTGGTGCTGACCCATATGCACGGCGACCACATCGGCGGCCTCATGACCGACGGCACCGCCACCTTCCCCAACGCCCGCTACGTAACAGGCGCGGCCGAGTTCAACCACTGGTCCGCCGCAGGCAACGAAGGCTTCGACAAGAACGTCAAACCCATGGCCGAGAAAATGACCATGCTCGACGATCAAGGCAGCGCCGCTTCCGGCATCACAGCCACAGCCGCCTTCGGCCACACCCCCGGCCATATGGCCTATCGCATTGAAAGCGAAGGCCAAAACCTCGTCATCGGCGCGGATTTCGCCAACCACTATGTCTGGTCCCTCGCCCATCCCGATTGGGAAGTGAAATTCGACATGGACAAAGCCAAAGCCGCCGAAACCCGCAAAGCGCTCCTCGGCATGATGGCCTCGGAAAAAATTCCGTTCATCGGCTACCATATGCCCTTCCCCGCCCTAGGTTACGTCGAAGCCAAGGACGGTGCCTTCCGCTATGTCCCGGCGAGCTACCAGTTCATGCTGGACGCTTGATTTTTGGCCGCGTCCTCCCTGTCGCGGCACAAAAAGAAGCCCCCGCCCGAATGGGCGGGGGCTTTCCTTTTCAATGCCTGAAAACCTTAGCGAAAGCGCGGGCCATGCGCCCAGATCGTCAGCGAAAACCGTTCGCCAGCCGTCACAGGCGTGACGCGATGCAAGAGGTAGGAGGGGAAAAACGTCGCCGTGCCCCGCGCCGTTTCAGCTGTCACAACCGCATTCGACGGCATGACCTCCAGCAGCCCGCCCTCATAATCCGCAGGCTCGGAAAGCTGCACCACCATCGTCAGTTTCCGGCGGCTTGCGATATGCCCGTCCCCGATATCGGAATGCCAGTCGAAATGCCCCTGCCGCTCCGCCCCGTAACGTGCCACCTGCGCGCTTTCCGCGAAATCGGTGATCGCGAAATCATAGGTCTCGCGGTTCGCCTCCGCCACCAGATCGACGATCCGGTCCATCACCCAAGCCGCCTCCTCTATCTCGTCCAGCCAGACAAGATCGGCGCGGCGGATGTCGTGGTTCTTATTCTGACCAACAAGCTTGGCATCGCGCGCCTTTTCAGCCCGCACGATCTCGAGAATGCGGTCACACTCAGCAAGGCTGAACGCCGCAGGGGTAGAGTGAATGGTGATCATTCGAACAACCGAAATGAGGGAAGAGATGCTGGCCGATACACCCGGGATTGGCACTTTGCAATCGGGCCCGAAACCGCCATATCATAACCATGACTCATCCCGACGCCGCCTATTTCGACAAAGTCGCCCGCCGCACCTTCCTTGCCTTTCCCGCCGCCTTCCGCGTGATGGCCGAAGCCGTCTTGATCCGCGTCGCGGAATGGCCGTCAGACGAGATGCTGGACGATTTGGAGATCGAAGACGCGTCCGAACTCACAGGCCTCTACGAAGGCGTGCCGCTTCCCGAAAAGAGCCTCGATTTCCCTGAAATCTCCCCGGATGTGATCTGGCTTTTCCGCGAGCCTATCCTTGCGGAATGGGAAGAGAGAGACGACGTCGAGCTTGACGACCTGATCGCCCATGTCACGATCCACGAATTCGCGCATCATTTTGGCTGGTCCGACGACGAGATCGCCCGTGTGGCCCCTTGGATGGACTGATCCCATTGCGCGGCTGCGCCGCAAGAGCCTGTCTCGACGGCAGCGGGGCTGCCGTCTCGGGATTTTGGATATTTGTTTAAAGAGAAAGTAAGGGCGCGGCTTAAAGGTCGTGATCAGGGGCCCGACGGGACGGCGCCTTGTAAGGGCGGGTCACATCCTTGAGGGTGGCTTCGATGGCTTCCACGCGGAGCCGGATCACGCCATCGCCTGCCAGCACCAGGTGGATGTCGCCTTCTGGTGCTTCCGCACCGGGATGCCACTCGATGGCCAGAAGCGAGAGCACGGTTTCCTTTTCAGAACGGTCGATCCCCGAGGAGGAAACCGCCGTGACCGTTGCGAAACTCAGAACCGATTGCACGCGCTCGGCGCCGTGGCGCGTCTGCCCCTGATCCTCCCAGCGGAAGCGATTGAGTAAGAGCGCGAAACGGCGTTCTTTCGCCCGCCACTGCATTTCGACCGCCGGAAAAACCGCATCCTGCACCAAGGCCGAAAGGATCTTCAGATCCTCCTCGTCAAAGGCTCCGAGGTTCAGCGGCGTTTCCCGCCCGTCTTCGAACCGTGCGTCTTCGGTCATTGCCCCGAAATCCGTTCGATCTTGGCACCGACGGCGCGCAGTTTGTCTTCGACACGCTCGTAGCCCCGATCAAGGTGATAGACGCGGTTGACGATGGTTTCGCCTTCCGCCGCAAGCCCTGCGAGGATCAAAGACACCGAGGCGCGCAGGTCCGTGGCCATCACAGGCGCGCCTTTGAGGCGGTTCACACCCGTGACCTTGGCATGCCCGCCATGCACCTCGATCTTGGCGCCCATGCGCATCAGTTCCGGCGCATGCATGAAGCGATTCTCGAAGATTTTCTCTTCCAGCACGCTCGCGCCTTCTGCCGTGCAGAGAAGCGCCATCATCTGGGCCTGCAAATCGGTCGGGAAACCGGGGAAGGGTTCGGTCACTACATCGACGGCACGCAGACGGTCACCCCGGCGGCGCACTTTCAGCCCCCGCGCGGTTTCCTCCACGTCGATGCCCGCGGCGTCGAGTTTCTCGCAGAAGGCGCCCACAAGCTCGATCCGCCCGCCCAAGCATTCCACTTCACCACCGCAAATCGCAGGCGCCAGCATATAGGTGCCAAGCTCGATCCGGTCCGTCACGACCGGGTGGGTCGCGCCGTGCAGGCGATCAACGCCCTGAATTTCGATGGTCGAGGTGCCATCGCCTTCGATCTGCGCACCCATTTTCCGCAGGCAATTCGCCAGATCGACGATTTCCGGCTCGCGTGCCGCGTTCTTCAGCACACTCGTGCCCTTGGCGAGCGTTGCTGCCATCAGGAAGTTCTCGGTCGCCCCCACCGAAGCGAAGCGCATTTCATGCACCGCGCCTTTCAAGCCACCTTTCGTGGTGGCGTGGAGGTAGCCTTCCTTCAGCTCGATCTCGGCCCCCAAGGCCGTCAGCGCGTCGATATGGATGTCCATCGGGCGCGCGCCAATCGCGCAGCCGCCGGGCAGCGACACAACCGCATGGCCAAGCCGCGCCAGAAGCGGGCCGAGCACAAGGTTCGAGGCGCGCATTTTGCGCACGATATCGTAATCCGCCACGGGGTTGATCTCGCCATGGCTCGCCATCGCCAAGACCTTGCCATCCTGCAGTGTCGAAACCTCTGCGCCAAGCGAGCGCAGAAGTGTGGTCATGGTGCGGATATCGGAAAGGCGCGGCGCGTTGGTCAGCGTCAGCGGTTCTTCCGAGAGGAGCGTGGCGGGCATCAGCGTGAGGCAGGCGTTCTTTGCGCCCGCGATCGGAATCTGGCCATTGAGGGGGCCATTGCCCGTTACGATGATCGAATCCATCAGTCCTGCCTCTCGGTATTGTCCTGCACGGGGGCAAGATCAGTTTGCGCCTCATCCTCGGCAGCGGAGGCACGTGCGCGCGCCTGCGCCTTGCGACGGGCCATATTGGCCTTGAGCGCCGCTTTCAATCGGTCTTCGCGGGTGGTTCCCGCGCTGGTTGCCTTGCCTGTCGATTTGCCTGTCATACGGTCCTCATACAGGAGGTGATAAATTGCGTCCAGATTGCCCTTGCGCGGGGGGCAGATTGAGTCTAATCAGCGCCCCACGAAACGGTTCGCTGTGGTAGCTCAGTGGTAGAGCACTCCCTTGGTAAGGGAGAGGTCGAGAGTTCAATCCTCTCTCACAGCACCATCCTCCCCTCCCGTTGAGCACAGCGCCAATCGCCTGTATCTCCATTATGCGTGGCGCAGGAGCAGAGCTGTTTTGGCACAGGATTCTCCCTTAGTCTTCGATGTGATCGTGATCGGTTGCGGCCCTGCGGGCGGGGCGGCTGCGGTCACGGCCGCGCGTGCGGGGCTTAAGACCGCGCTGATCGACAAGGCCCGTTTTCCGCGCCAGAAACTCTGTGGCGGGCTCTTCACGGGACGCGCAAGGTCTTATTATCAGGAGATTTTTGGCGAAAACCCTCCGCCAGAAACCATGATCGAGAAATCGAGTGTCTCCTTTTGGCAGGCCGAAACAGACTTGGGCACGCTGACCAATGTGCCGCCGCTCTATCTCACCATGCGCTGGGATCTCGATTACGGGCTTTACCGCCATGCCACGGCGGCGGGTGTTGCAGATTTCACCGGATCGCGGATCGCCGCGCTCGATCTGAAGAAAAAAGAGGTTGTGCTCCCTAATGGGCAGCACCTTGGGTTTCGTGTGCTGATCGGGGCCGATGGCGTGAACAGCGCCGTCGCGCGGCAGATTTTTGGCAGCGCTTTCGATCACGCGCGGATCGGATTCGGGCTGGAGATCGAAGCCCCCGCCTCGCCCCCTGACGCGCCCGTGCGGATCGACTTCGGTGCGGCGCATTGGGGCTATGGCTGGGCCTTTCCGAAAGCACAAAGCACAACCATCGGAGTGGGCGGGCTGCTGGCCGCGAACGCTGACATGAAGGCAGCCATGGGAGACTATCTGCAGAAACTCGGGCAAGACTGCCCCGAAAGCGCCTACAAAGGCCATTTCATCCCCTTCGGGGATTTCCGGAAAACGCCGGGGCAAGGGGCTGTGCTGCTCGCAGGCGACGCGGCAGGCCTTGTCGATCCGATTACCGGAGAGGGAATCGCCTTCGCGATGAAAAGCGGGCAACTGGCGGCACTGGCCGCCGCGCAAAGCCTCGCCTCGGGCGATCCGGATAAAGCGCTCACAGCCTATCGCGACGCGTTGCGGCCCCTGCACCGATCGCTTCGATGGGCCACCAGGCTCCGCCCGCTGCTCTTCCATCCACGCCTCGAAAGGCACTTCCGATCCGCCTTCCAGAACTCGCAAAACATGAAACACGCCTATATGGAGCTCATGGCCGGAGAGCGCGACTATCCGGAACTGGTCTGGACCCTGCTCAAGCGCCTGCCCCACGCATATCGCCGCGGGCTTTTTCGCCGATAAAGCCTGCCGAGAACTGCCTAATATTTGAGCGACCTCCGTCGGGCTCTGTCAAAGCCCAGTTTGATTTCCTTGACGGTTCAAATCGTATTTGCTGAGGCTTCTGGGCAGAGAAGAGGTTCCCATGCCCACACCTGGCCCCGGACATAACAGCAGCGCCTTTCCCGAAGCGGGCTTTGCCCTGCGCGCGGCGGCGTGGCGACAGGCCAAAGCGAGCCAGAAAGCCCCCTCGCCGCAAGTGGTGAAGATGATGCTGGCGCGGGCGAAAGAACTGGGGATCAGCTATGCCGATTACGCGAGCCTCGTACGCACGGGAGGGCGCGACATCGGCGCGTTCCTGTTCACGCCGGAAGGGCTGCGGTTAAAGCTCGGACGGCGCCTCGAAATGCCGGAACCGGTGCGCGAGAAGCTCTCCCAAGTGCAGGCCTGCCGCCTTCTGGCGCTAACCCCCGACGCGGAACGGCCCGAGGACTATCTCGAAGAGCTGCGCGAAATCTCGGGCCTGCCCTTCACCCACGCCGCCCCCACGCCTCTTGGCGATGGCTGGAGTCGCATCCGCGCGGCCTTGCACCCCACATTCAGCGGCTTACCACCTCAAGCTGTGGCGCTGATCGGCGCGAAAGAGCGGGATTTCCGGCTGGTGGCAGCGGCGAGCCTTGCCGGAATGGTTGGGCCAG
>RFUP01000162.1 GCA_009922885.1 Paracoccaceae bacterium | reverse complement strand
AGCCTGCCATGCAAATCTCTCTCACGCCCTTCGCCCGAAGCGCGTTAAGGAAACTCCCCAAGGTCTCGATGCGAAACACCAGATCCGGTCGCAGCCGATCCGGGCTATTCCCTTCCAGCGCCGCAACCAACACCTCGCCCCCACGCGCAGCCAAAGCGCTTGCCACCTCATCCGGCAAACGCCCCCGCCCCGCAATCAGCGCCAAAGCACTCATGCGCCAGGTGTCAAGAAACTACGGTCGCTGTCGGCCAGAACGAAATCGACGATCTGGCGCACATAGTCGCTGTCGGTCTCGGCCCCCAGCTTCTTGGCCCGCTCCATGAACGCGCCCTCGCCCTGCGCCAAAGCCTGAAACGCGGCGCGCAAAGCCGTGATATCCGCCCGCGGCACACCGCGCCGCTTCAGGCCAACAAGGTTCAACCCTTCAAGCTTGCCGCGCGGGGCCTGCACCAATCCATAGGGGATCACATCGTTCGTCACCATCGACAGCGCGCCAATGATCGCCCCGCGCCCAATCCGCACGAACTGGTGCACGCCCGAAAGCCCGCCAACGATCACATCATCCTCGATGATGCAATGACCAGCCACCGCAACGTGGTTCACAAGGATCACCCGATCCCCGATCATCACGTCATGCGCCACATGGCAGCCCGCCATGAACAGCCCATCATTGCCCACACGCGTCACACCGCCACCACCTTCTGTGCCGGGGTTCATAGTGACATGTTCGCGGATGCGGTTCCGCTCGCCGATCACCAACTTCGTCTTCTCGCCGGAAAACTTCTTGTCCTGCGGGATTTCCCCGATCACGGCGAACGAAAACACCGTGTTTTCGGCCCCCATTTCCGTGTCCCCGGTCAGAACCACATGGCTCTTGATCACCGAGCGATCCCCGATCTTCACCTCAGGCCCGATATGGCAAAACGGTCCGATCTGAACCCCCTCGCCCAACTGGGCCCCGGGTTCGATCACGGCAGACGGATGGATCAGCGTTTGCGACACCTCATGCCTCCTTCGGCAGGTCCATCATGGCCGTGAATTCGCATTCCGCCGCCATTTCACCATCCACAGTCGCAACCCCTTTGAAGCGCCACACTTTCGCGCCAGCTTTCCCCCGCAGCGTCGTGACTTCCATCTTCAACTGATCGCCAGGAACCACCTTTCGGCGGAACTTTGCGGCATCAATCGCCATGAAATAGATCAGCATTTCCTTGTCCGCGAGGTCGAGCGCAACGCCCACCATCACAGCCGCCGTCTGCGCCAAGGCTTCAATGATCGTCACACCCGGCATAATCGGCGTGCCGGGGAAATGGCCTTGAAAATGCGGCTCGTTCATCGAGACATTCTTGATCCCAACGGCCGATTGTGTGCCGTCGATATCCACCACGCGATCCACCAACAGGAACGGGTAGCGATGCGGCAGAATACGCTGGATTAGCTGGATATCAGCGGTTTTCAATTCGGTCGCGGTCTCGGCCATGTCCAGTCCCTTCTGCTGTTCTCGTTCAGGCACGCGCCTGTGCTGGATCAGCAGTAGCAACTCCCCCTAGGCGGGGCAAGCATGAGCGACCGATTACTCCTTGGGGGCTTCTGGTTGAAGCGCCGTCGGAACCTCAAGGTCCGCCCCGTCGCCCACCGCCGCATCCACCTTCTCGATCGCGCTTTGCGTCACATCGATGGCCCGCACGGCAAAGAACACCTGCCGCACATCCAGAATGGCCACCGCACCACGCTCCGCCAGCAAGCCTTCCAGAACCCCGCCGACCACACCCAGGAACTTCAGCCGTTCTTCCTCAAGCTTACTCTGCAAAGCCCGCGCTTTGCCATTTTGCTGCACGCGAATGCGCTGAACCTTTTCGTCAAATGCATCCGCAAGCGCACGAAAGGCTTCTGGCGTCACTTGTTGCCGCTTAATGGTCAAGGCTTGCTCTTCAGCCTGCAACTCCGATTCAATCTGACGGTTCTCCGCCTCAAGCGCTTGGCTGTCCGCCTCAATTTGGCTTGCCACACGGCGGCCAAAAGCACTCTGCGCAAAGAGGCTCTCGCTATCCACAGTCAAAATCGTGGCCCCTTGCACTTGGGCCGAACCAGGCAGAGCCGAAACAAACAAGGCCGCAGCAACGGCTACGGCCTTGAGAAATGTTTGGCCGAAACCCACCATCAGAATTTCGTCGAAATAGTGATGTTGAAGGTCTGTTCGTCGTCGAACGTCTCTTTCTTGAGCGCCTTGCTGAAGTTGAACCGCAACGGCCCCACCGGAGTATCCCAGAACACCGAAGCACCAATCGTGTGGCGCAAGCTGAAGTCCTGCCCAACCACCGTGCCCGTCGCGCCGGAGATATCGTCCACACCCCAAGCCGAGCCCACATCATAGAAGAGGCCACCGGTCACACCGAATTCCTCGGGAAGCCCAAGCGGGAATTCCGCTTCGAACCGGGCCACCGCGAAGAACGTGCCGCCCAGAGCGTCATTAGATCCGGCGTTGATCTCGCGCGGCCCGATCCCGTCCGGCGTAAAGCCGCGCATGATCTCGGACCCGATCTGGAAACGGTCCACCGAACGCGAATTGCCCTTCGTGTAGTTGAGCATCCCGCCTTCGAGTGAAGCCCGCAGGGTCACTTCGTCGTTCAACACCTTGGTCTGGGCAATCGCCTTCGCCGTGCTCTTCAGGAAGGCCACATCACCCCCCGCACCTGCGAATTGCTGCCCGAACTCCAGAAGCACTCCACGATCCGGATCAAGGCCTGTGCGGCGCGTATCATAGGTGTAGGTGTAACCAGCACCCAAAGAGGTCACACTCCCCTTTGCGATTTCCGCCGCCACGATGCCACCCTTCGCGGCACCCGAGTCGGTCATCTTCATCTGCTCGCCGAAGGCATAAATGCCAAACCGACCATTCTCGCTCACCGGGAAGGTCAAACCGGGGCGCAGGTTGATCGCTTGCGTGTTATAGTTCGCAAAGCTGTTCACGGACTCGCGGTATCCCACATCGATGTCGAATTCGACATCACGCCCAAGCAGCGCAGGCTCCGTAAACCGCAAGCCATAGACCTTGTTGTCATCCGCACCCGAAACCGACAGGTTCAAGCGCTGGCCACGCCCGAGGAAGTTGTTCTCGCGGAATTGGATCAGAAGGCCGAAACCCGAGTTGGTCGAATACGTGCCACCGAAAGAAAGCGAACCCGTGGTGGCTTCTTCCACCTGCACATCCACGATCACCTGATCGGGATTCGTGCCTTCGCGCGCATTCACATCGGCTTTTTCGAAATAGCCAAGCGCGCGGATCCGCTCTGCCGCTTCACGGATTTCACGCGGATTGAATGCATCACCCTCGGCCACTTTAAACTGGCGGCGCACCACCTGATCCAGCGTCGTGGTGTTACCCTCGATGTCGATCCGCTCCACGAAAATCCGCGGGCCTTTCACCAGCGCATATTCGATATCGAGCATCAGATCCCGATCGTTCCGCGTGATGCGCGGCTCGACGCGGATGAAATCCAGCCCCTTGCGGATTGCCAAGCGCTCAAGGCGGGCAATGTCGGTTTCCACGGCCGTCGGCGTATAAATCGCACCCGGCTTCACCTTCACCTCGGCTTGGAACTCAGCCACGTCGATATCCGCCAGATCGGTCGTCACAGGCGTCGCGCCGAAACGGAACTGCTGGCCTTCTTCCACGTTGAACGTGATGAAATAGCCGTCGCGCTCTTCCGCCAACTCGGCATTCACAGAAAGCGTGCGGAAATCCACGTAACCACGGCTCAGGTAGAAGTCGCGCAGAACCTGCTTGTCGAACTCGATCCGGTCCTCAACGAAAGTGTCACGCTTGATAAGCGCGCGCAAAATGCCCGCCTGTTTGGTCTCCAGCACACGGCGCAAACGCCCGTCCGAATACACGCGGTTGCCCACGAACCCGATGCGCTCGATTTCCGCCAAGCCGCCTTCGAACACTTCGAACACGAGGTCCACACGGTTGTCCGAACGGCGGATGATCTTGGGCGAAACCCGCGCAGCCACACGTCCAGCCGCGTTATAGGCCTCTGCAATCTCGGCCGCGTCCCGCTCCGCTTGGTTTGGCGAATACACAAACCGCTCTTTCGACTGGATGGCCGCTTTCAGCGCGTCATCCTTCAAACGGCGGTTCCCTTCGATGGAAATCCGGTTGATCGTCGGGAATTCTTTCACCTTGATCACCAAGGTGTTCCCGCGCGGCTCGATCTCCACGCTCTCGAACAGCCCCGATTCCACGATGTTCTGATAGGCCGCGTTCAACTCGCCAGCGCTCACCGCTTGGCCACGGGCGATTCCCGCATAGCCAAGGATCGCGCCCTGCTCGATACGCTGGTTTCCTTCAATCTTTACCGCACTAAACCGATAATTCTGCGCCAACGTGGCAACTGGTGCTGTCACCAGTGACGTTGAAAGCAAAAGGAAAAGCGCAGCGCCGCTCCGGCGGAGCGGTTTACGGCGATCGGCGCGGGCGATGGCAGTCGCCCTTGTGTCGAAAAGCATTTTCCTAATCCCAGACAGACATCCTTGCCGAACGGATTAACCCGCACAGACGACCTTGTCAAAACACCAAACGCCCGCCGGATTGAATCCGCGGGCGTCTGTTGTGTGTCTGCCGCTCAGCGACACAAGAGAAAGGGGCACTGCGCTTAGAGCGCGCTCATGTAAGCGCCCAGTGCCAGCGCAATCGCGATCCCGCCGGCAAACATGAATCTGTCTGCGTTCAGCGTCAACAACAGGCCCAAGCCACGTGCGCTATGCTGGATCGTTTGCATCTCGGCGTCCTTCTCTTCTGGTCTCTCTCACAAAACCGAAGATGCTGCCGGATTGGGGCAGGAATGGGGCGAAACGAGGCCCATGCAAAGGAATTGCATCCGCACCGATATTTTTCTTACGGGCAGAAGATATCGTTGAAGAGCGCAAAGCCCATCATGCTCAGGATCAGAGCCAGCCCCATTCCCATGAGAATGCGCAGCGCTTGCTCGTTCGGTGCCCGCCCGACGACGGCCTCATAGGCATAAAACACCAGATGCCCACCATCGAGGATCGGCACCGGGAAGAGGTTCAAAAGCCCCACCGCCGCCGAAAGCACGCCGATGAAATAAATGAAATTCGTAGCCCCCTGCGACGCCATCTGCCCAGAGACTTCCGCAATCCCAATGGGGCCCGACATGTTGCACGAGGAAATCGCCCCCGTCAGCATATGCCAAAGCCCCGAAACCGACCCGCGCATGATCTCGAACGTGCCCATCACACCGCCCCGGAGCGCATCGAGCGGATTGGCCAGTTCCGACGCAGGCTCGAACGCCAGCCCCCCCAGAATCCCGATCCGCCAGCTCGTCTTGAACCCGCCACCCGCTTGCGGCTCGTCCACCCGCTTCGGCACCAGCGCGAATTCCAACGTCTCGCCATCGCGCCAGACGTCGAGCAGCAAAGGCCGCCCTTCCGCGCCTTCCACCGCCGCCTTCAACTCTGCGAAGCTCGCAATCGGCGTGCCGTCCACAGCCGTAATCACGTCACCCACTTTCATCTCGATGGCCACAGCCGCCGATTGCGGCGAAAGCTGATGGATCAAGGGCGGCATCGGGTAAGGCCCCTGCACGGTCACTTCCGCCCCATCACGGCGCACGGTCCAGTCCAGAAGGCTTTCCTGCGGTAGCGCCTTGATAAAGGCGTCAAACTCCGCACTGCGATAATCCGGCACCGGCACACCCGCAATCGCTACCGGCTCGTCACCCGAAAGCAACTCATGCTGCACAGGCAGCGCCGCCACTTCCCCGATGCTCAAAGGATCACCCACTGTGCCTTGGCTC
>RFUP01000161.1 GCA_009922885.1 Paracoccaceae bacterium | reverse complement strand
TGCGTCAGCGCTTTGAAAACGGCTGGCGTGGGTTGGTGAACGCCGGGATTGACGAGAAGGATCGCGGTGTCCGGCAGAGGCGGCAGGGGCGTGATCCGCTCGCCGACGCCTTCCATTCGCTGGCACTGCGGCACGAGGCAAACAGGGATATCCGCGCCGAGGCGTTCGGTGTCGGGTGGCAGCGGGCGGCCCGAAAGGCGGGACAAGGCGCGCAGGGCCGCCGCCGCATCCGACGAACCGCCGCCAATGCCTGCCGCGGCCGGGAGGTGCTTTTCGAGATGCAGAGCCGCGCCATCAACGCCGAACAGCCGCGCTGCTTTCAGCACGAGATTGCTGTCGTCTGTTGGCACCCCGGCTTGCTTCGGGCCGCTCACTTCGAGCGTCAGTGTGGGCGCACTAGCCGCCGTGATCCGGTCGCCGATCTCGGCGAAAGCGACGAGGCTATCGAGCAGGTGATAGCCATCGGCGCGCTGTCCGGTCACATGCAGGGCGAGATTGATCTTCGCGGGCGCGAATTCAGTTATTGGCAGCGCCATTGGCAACTTTCAGCGGCGGTGCGCCTTCTTCGGCGAGAACCTGATCGAGACCTACGTCGAGCTTGCGGCGGATCCGCTCGGGATCGGCATCACCGCTGGCCTTTTCATGATCGACGAAGGAGAGCGCGCGGCGCCATTGGAACTCGGCTTCGCGCTTGCGCCCCACAGCCCAGAGCACATCGCCCAGATGGTCGTTCACCACTGGATCCACAGGCATGAGTTCCGCGGCCCGTTCCATATGGCCGATCGCTTCATCGTAACGCCCGAGGCGGTACAGCGCCCAGCCGAGGCTATCGACGATATAGCCCGAGTCCGGGCGCAGCGCGACCGCCTGCTCGATCATCGCCAAGGCCTCGTCGAGCTTTTCCTGCTTCTCGACCAGCGAATAGCCCAGATAATTCAACACTTGCGGTTGGCTGGGGTTGAGGGTGAGCGCTTGGCGGAAATCGGGCTCGGCCTTGGCCCAATCGCTCAAGCGCTCGTAGGAAATCGCGCGGGCATAATAGACGAACCAATGATCGGGCTGGGGTGTGCCATAAAGCGAAAGCGCCGTGGAATAAGCGCCTGCGGCCTCCTTGTAGCGTTCAAGCTGGCGCATCAGATCGCCGAGGGTCACATGGACAACGGGCAGATCGCCATGGCTTTTCACCAAGGATTGCAGAACCTCAGCAGCCGCTTCCACCTTTCCGCCACGGCGCAGCGCCTCGGCGCGGCCGAGATCGGCGGCATGGATGGAGGGATCGCTTGCGGGCACCTTGCGGTAAGTTTCCACCGAAAGATCATATTGCTTCAAACTGTCCAGAAGCCGCGCCACCAAGAGGAGCGCCTCCACATGATCGGGGCGCAGATATTCCGCGATACGGGCATAGAGCAGAGTGTAATCGTCGCCTGCGTCCGAATTCAGCGCAGAGGCGACGGTGAAATAAACCTCCGCCACCCCATCCGTCGCATCGGAAATGAGCGAGAACGGTTGCTTGCCCCCATTGGCGAGCTTGTCGCGGAAGGCTTTCAATTCGGGGTCGAGGTCGGCCCCGAACGCCCCGTCGATCAGTTGCAGCGCGTCCGCCCCCTTGTCGAGTTGGCTCAGCACTTCGGCCCGCACGATCACAGCGCGGCGCGTCATCATCAAGGCCTGCGTCCGCTCGTCCCCGAGGATGGCTTCCGCGCCTTCGAAGTCGCCCACGAGGGCCAGCGCCAAGGCTTTGTGGTAGAAGGCGAAAGGTTCGAGACCGCGTTGGTTTGAAACCTCGTCGAAGGCTTTCAGGGCCGCGCCCATCTCACCTTGCCCGATCAACGCCCAGGCTTTCGTCAGCCCATCCACAAGCGGGCCAACGCCACGCTTGTCGTCGATCCGCTTCAGCACGGCAGCCCAGTCTTTGGTCCGGACCTCTTCGGCAAGAAGCATCATCTGCGGGATCTGTGCCTCAAATCCCTTTTCTGCGAATTGGCGGGCGATGGGCAAGCCGCGTTCCACGGCGCCAAGGCCCAGATGGGCAATCGTTGCGGCTTCCATGAGTTGCGGATTGGTGAGATCGCGGGCGAGCGCACGGGTGTAATAGTCTGCCGCAGCGGCGAAATCGGTCTCGAACCCGGCCTGACGCGCCGCAAGGTAGGCGCCTGCGTTTTGCGCCAAGGCGGCACCGGAAAACTGTGTCGCCAAAAGCGCAGCCGCGATAATCCGTTTCAGGCCCACAGCATCCTCCCTGTGCCTCGTTCGGTTCAACCTAGCGCATCATCGCCCGAACGCAACGGCAGGTCGTAGGCTTCCGGCGATTGTCTCCGGTTAATTACGGATTGTTGAGAACTCTGGGCATGACATTGCCGCCCATTGCAGCAAGATTGGGCATATTGGTTTGCGATTCAGGATCATCCTTATGGTGCGCGTTATTTTTGCTTTTCTACTCCTCGGGCTTCTCTCCGCCTGTGGCGAAACGGTTCCGACTGGCAGCAAGGCGCGCATTCTTCTGTTGGGCGATTCCCTCATGGCCACCAACCGCGGCAGCGGTCTTGCGGTGGCTAATGCACTGGAAAAGGAACTCGGCGAAGACGTGATTGACCGTTCGGTCGCGGGGGCACGCTATTTCTACGCGCTGCCGATTTCCGGCGCGGCAGGCATGCGGATCACCGAGCAATTCACCCCCGGCCCTTGGGCGCTTGTGGTGATGAACGGCGGCGGCAATGATCTTTTGTTCAATTGCGGCTGCGGGAAGTGTGACGATCAGTTGAGCCGCCTGATCTCGCCGGATGGCACCAAGGGTGCGATCCCCGAATTTGTCGCGCGGATCAGGGCTACGGGCGCGCAAGTGCTCTATACGGGCTATCTACGCACGCCGGGGTTCCAATCGCCGATCGAGAATTGCGACCGCATCGGCAACGAGATGGACCGCCGCCTCACCAAGATGGCTGCCCGCGACAAAGGCGTGCGCTTTGTTTCGCTGGCCTCGGTCGTGCCGTCGGGGGACACGAGCTATCACCAGACGGACCGTATCCACCCATCACCCAAGGGGGGAGCTGCCATCGCCAAGACCATCGCGAAAGCGATGGGGCGTTAAGGTCCAAAGCCATCGCGAAAGCGATGGGGCGCTAGGCTTAGTCGCAGAACACCCAGAAGCGGCACACCTGCCGGAGTTGCACCTCGCTCACGAATGCCGGCCCCAGATTGGGCGGGTTCTCGATGAACGCGGCCAGCGGAATAACATGGCTCGCCTCGCGCCCGTCTTCCGAAATCACGCCCGACGACGACAGGATCTTGTACCCCTTCACACGGAACGTGAAGGAATGCCCCGCCACAGCAGCGCGCAGCATGTCCTCCATGCCACCCGCCTTTTCAGGCCGCGCTTCCTGCGGCATCGAGCTGAAGTCGAACGCCACGCGAATGCGGTTCTCGTCGATCCGCTCCACCTTGAGGCCCTCTTCCGGGCGAATATCACCTTCGCCCAGCGCAATGGTGCCCTTTTCAAGCAATTCTTCCAGCGGCACCGAACGCTCGGTCGCACAATGGAAGGCGTCCTTCGTCAGCTGTGTCTTCCCGTCCTTGCAGAAGTCGGGCTTCGAAGCGGCCGTCATGTCGTAAAGCTGGCGCGCCATCGACAGCACGAAGCTGCCCTTCATGGTTTCTCCGTCGGAGAAATCCATGCCCACATCCACATCGATACACCCCGAAAGCGCCAGCGCCGAGGCGAGAAGTGCCGCTGGTTTGCTCAATGCCGCCATTGCCCCGGCCTCAATACGAATAAGACCCGTAGATCTTGCTCAGATCGCCGTTCCAGTCGCCGTGGTAATGCTCCAGCAACTCGTCCGCAGGGGTCTTGCCGCTCTCCACGCTTTCTTTCAGCGCATTGAGGAAATGCGTTTCATCCGGCACCAAACCACCCGCGCCCACCTTGGCACGCGCTTTGAGGCCTGCCTCGGACAACGCCAGCACTTCGCGGGCGAGGTCGTGCATCTTGATGCCGTTCACCTCTGCCGCCAGCGCCTTCTCGGAGGCCGCCACGCGCAGTGCCTCGCGGGTCTCGTGATCCCAGCCTTTGGCAATATCCCACGCCGCGTCGAGCGCACCCTGATCATACATCAGGCCCACCCAGAAGGCAGGCAGCGCGCAAAGCCGCCGCCACGGGCCGCCATCCGCGCCGCGCATTTCCATGTATTTCTTGATCCGCGCTTCGGGGAAGGCCGTGGTCAGGTGGTCCGCCCAGTCGGAAAGCGTTGGCGTTTCACCAGGTAGAGCGGGCAGTTGCCCCTTGAGGAAGTCGCGGAACGACTGACCCAAGGCATTGATATACTTGCCATCGCGGTAGACGAAATACATCGGCACATCGAGCGCGTATTGCACATAACGCTCGAACCCCATGCCCTCTTCGAACACGAAAGGCAGCATGCCCGTGCGCGAGGCATCCAGATCGCGCCAGATCCGCGAACGCCACGAACGGTGGCCATTGGGCTTGCCGTCAAAGAAGGGCGAGTTGGCGAAAAGCGCCGTCGCCACAGGCTGAAGCGCCAGCGCCACGCGCAGCTTCTTCACCATGTCGGCTTCCGAGGCGAAATCGAGGTTCACTTGAACGGTGCAGGTCCGGTACATCATGGATTTCCCCATGGTGCCGACCTTGTCCATATAAGAGGTCATCAGCCGGTAGCGCCCCTTCGGCATCACCGGCATTTCTTCATACTTCCAGATCGGAGCCGCGCCCAACCCGATGAAGCCCGCGCCGATACGGTCCGCAATCCCTTTCACGTCGCGCAGGTGGTCGTTCACCTCGTCGCAGGTCTGGTGAATGGTCTCCAGCGGCGCGCCGGACAGTTCCAACTGGCCACCCGGCTCAAGGCTCACATTCGCGCCATCCTTGGTCACGCCGATGATCGCATCGCCCTCGTAAACAGGCGCCCAGCCATGGGCGTCGCGCAGCCCTTCCAGCATTGCCTTGATCGAACAGGGGCCGTCGTAGGGCAGGGGGGCATAAGTGCCCTTCACATAACCGAACTTCTCGTGCTCGGTGCCAATCCGCCAATCCTCTTTAGGCTTGCATCCGGAAGCGAGGTATTCGGCAAGCTGTTCGTGCCGCTCAATGGGGCCGCCGCCGGACTGGGGAATAGACATCTGTTACCTCTGCTTCGCGCTGTAATCCCGGACACCAAGGAGTGAGGCGAAAGCCGGGCAGTGTCAATGTAGCCTGTTGCTTGGCCTTTGCCAGATCACGACAGCTTGTGGTCCAGCTGCGCCCTTTGCCGCCAACATCTTCTCTACCGATAGTCCGGGAAGTGTAACAAACACATCAAAAAGCAGGCCCGCGCCTTCTGCATTTTCCGGGATGAACAAAGGCATCTTTCCAGGGCTATCCAGCCGCCACACCGCAGGCGTACGGCTCTTGTCGAGCGTGATGAGTGCGAGGTCCGAAAGCTCGGCCACCCCGCCCGAATAGGGCCCGTAATAACTGATCTCGCCTTCGCGCACCGCCACCACGCCCGCGCCACCGCCTCCGCCGCCGAAGCGCGCTTTCTGGAAAGCCGCCCATGCGGCGATCACGCCAAAAGCGGCAATCACCCAGCCCAGCCATTGCACGAAGCCAAAAGCCATAAAGCCCCAGCGCAGGCCAAATGCGGCCACTGCCGCACCGATCCCCACACCCCACCAGCGCGCAATCGCCGCCTTGGCTTCCGGCCTCAGAAACCCGCTCAACGCCAATCCCCTAAGGTGGCCTGCCACAGGGTGAGGGCCGCAACCGCCTCGGCGTGTTTCTCGTATTTCGGCATCATGCCTCCCCAATCTGGTTTCAAGTACATTAAATGG
>RFUP01000017.1 GCA_009922885.1 Paracoccaceae bacterium | reverse complement strand
TGTCGGAGAAAAAGGTTGCCGAAAAGAGATCCGCTTCAGAGGCATTCATGGCCTCGGTCGCTGTTTCAATGATCAGAGGGAAAAGCGCGCGCTGGATTTTCTGTGAGTCGGTTTGGCCGATGGGCACGAGCCTTTGTGCGACGGAGCAGAGATTTGCGACGAAGGCATGGAGATAGGCTTTAACGGCAAACTCCACCCCCAGCTTTTCCTGGCGAATAGCAGCGCCCAATGCGGCTACGAACACCAATTCGCCTTGGTTGGGATGCCCCCAGACATCACGCATCACGCGGGTAAAGGCCGCTCCTTGATCCATTGCCTCGATGTGGCGCTCGGCACTTGGTGCGAGTGACAGGGCGAGTTCATGAACCTGTTGTGGTGCTTCGCCTTTCGCGGCCAGCGCAAGAAGGATCGCGTCCGTGCGCATTGATCCATGTCGCAACAAATCTTCAAGCCAGTGCTTAACGGAGGCGGCATCGCGGATCAGTCCGCTGGAAATAGCCCATTCCATGCCGTGAGAATAGGCGAAAGCGCCGATTGGAAAACTCGGAGAGAGCCATTGCAGGATCGTGAGGGAACCGAATTCGCTATCCATGATGGGCGCTGTGAACGTGATCGTGGCTATGGGTGCGGCCAAAACCGTAGGCCCCACCTTCTGGCAAGAATGGTTCAACCACGTGTTGGCTTTGGCCTCCCAGTTGAGCAACCATGTGTTCAATAACGTGGTCCCGTTGGATCAGCAGTCGCGCGGCTTCAATCTGGCAAGGGGTATGCCTATTGCCGATGTGCCAGGCGAGGCGAACCAGATTGGCTCCCGTGATGGAGGCCAGTTCTTCGGCTTTTGCCTTGATCGTCACGAAGCGCCCATCCGAGAGAGTCAGGTGCATACCGTGGTCGAGGCTGATGGTCTTTTCGAAATCCACGAGGAAGTCTGTGCCACAATCCGTCATAAGCCTTTTGCGCCGCAGGAAACGGGCGTCATAGTCCAAGGAACAGATCATCGGATTTGCCGGAAAAGGAACTGGCCCGGCATGGATGGAATGTGTGACTGGTAGGGCTTTTTGCATGGGTTCAGAACAGGAAATAGCGCTGTGCCATCGGCAAAATGTCAGCGGGTTGGCAAGTTAGAAGCACGCCATCGGCGCGCACCTCATAGGTTTCGGGGTGGACTTCGATCTGAGGCGTTGCATCGTTTAGCTTCAAATCGGCTTTGCCGATGGAGCGCGTGTTTCTCACTGCGAGTGTTTGTTTGGCGAGGCCAAGCTTCTCTCGAATGCCATTGGCCTCTGCCGCTGCCGAGACAAACGTGACGGCTGAGTGCTCAACGGCCCGCCCCAAAGCGCCGAACATAGCGCGCAAGTAAACAGGCTGTGGCGTGGGGATAGAAGCGTTCGGATCCCCCATCTGGGCTGCCACGATCATGCCGCCCATCAGCACCATTTCGGGCTTCACGCCGAAAAAGGCCGGGGACCAGAGCACAAGGTCCGCGCGTTTACCGACTTCGATAGAACCGATTTCATGCGCGATACCATGCGCGATAGCCGGATTGATGGTGTATTTTGCCACGTAGCGTCTGGCACGGAAGTTGTCGTTTTCGCCGGTTTCTTCCGCAAGGCGACCGCGCTGGCGTTTCATTTTATCGGCTGTTTGCCACGTGCGGATGATGACTTCGCCAACCCGGCCCATCGCTTGGCTGTCGGAGGCGATGATCGAAAACGCTCCCATGTCATGCAGAATGTCCTCGGCAGCAATCGTTTCCCTGCGGATGCGGCTTTCGGCAAACGCGATGTCTTCCGGGATCGACTTGTCGAGATGGTGGCAGACCATCAACATATCGAGGTGCTCTTCCACAGTGTTTCTGGTGAAAGGCCGCGTCGGGTTCGTTGAGGAGGGTAGGACGTAGTTCTCACCACAAATCTTGATGATGTCCGGTGCGTGGCCGCCGCCAGCGCCTTCCGTATGGAAGGCATGGATCGTGCGTCCTTTGAGGGCGTTAATCGTATGTTCCACGAAGCCGGATTCGTTGAGAGTGTCGGTGTGAATCATCACCTGCACATCCAAGGCATCGGCTACGCCGAGGCAGCAATCGATGGCGGCAGGAGTTGACCCCCAGTCTTCATGGAGTTTCAGCGCGCTGGCGCCAGCCAGAACCTGTTCTTCTAGTGCGGCGGGAAGAGAGGCGTTGCCCTTGCCTGCAAATGCGAGGTTCATCGGCAAGCCATCGACAGCCTGCAACATGCGCCCGATATGCCATGGGCCCGGTGTGCACGTGGTGGCAAGTGTGCCATGCGCGGGGCCAGTGCCGCCGCCCAACATGGTTGTGACGCCGGAGTGCAAGGCATCTTCGACCTGTTGTGGGCAGATATAGTGGATATGGCTGTCAAAGCCGCCCGCGGTCAGGATACGGCCTTCCCCGGCAATAATTTCGGTGCCGGGGCCGATGATGATGGTCACACCAGGTTGTATATCCGGGTTGCCTGCCTTTCCAAGCGCCACAATACGGCCATCCTTCAGGCCGACGTCGGCTTTGAATATCCCTGTCCAGTCCAGAACGAGGGCATTGGTTATGACGGTGTCGACCGCGCCTTCCTGCCTGGTGCGCTGGGACTGCCCCATACCATCTCGGATCACTTTCCCGCCGCCGAACTTGACCTCTTCGCCATAGTGGAGCGCATTCGCGGTGCCTGCGGCTTCCGCGATCAGATCGCGCTCAACCTCTATGAAGAGCTCCGTATCCGCCAGCCGGACCCGATCGCCCACCGTCGGGCCATACATCATTGCGTAATCGCCGCGGGACATCCATGCAGGCATTTAGAGCGCTCCCATGACTTTTTGGTTGAATCCATAGATGTGGCGCTGCCCGGCCATCGGGATCAGGGATACTTCCCGCTTTTGCCCGGGCTCGAAGCGAATTGCGGTTCCCGCTGCAATGTCGAGGCGCTTGCCATGAGCGGCGGTGCGATCAAATTCCAGCGCAGGGTTGGTTTCCGCGAAGTGATAGTGCGAGCCAACCTGAATGGGGCGGTCGCCTGTATTGCTGACGAGAAGCGTGATCGCGAAGCGACCTTCATTGAGAATGATATCGCCGGAACGAGGGATGATCTCACCGGGGATCATGGTGAGCCTCCGATTTCCGTGAGGCCAAGGCTCGCAAGCCGCCTCCAGCGCAGATGAATGCGAAGGCGAACGCTACGGTTTTCCAGTCCGAACCATGAATGTGGGGCGCGGCACTATGTGCGAGAGCGGCTCCGGGGATCAGAGACGTGAGCGGAACAATCAGAGCTTTCATATGATCTCCTATCGAATGGGCCTGTGGACGGTGACGAGTTTCGTGCCGTCTGGGAAAGTGGCTTCGACCTGCACTTCGGGGATCATTTCGGCGACCCCTTCCATACAGTCTTCCTTTTTCAAGATCGTCGCGCCGAACTGCATCATCTCTGCAACCGATTTGCCGTCGCGCGCCCCTTCGACCACTGCGTCGCAAATTATAGCGATGGCTTCCGGGTGATTGAGTTTGACGCCTCGCGCCAGTCGCTTCCGCGCGACTTCTGCGGCCATGGCCACGAGGAGTTTCTCTTTTTCACGTGGGGAAAGGTTCATTACAGTCTCCAGCATCGCGGCAGGGAGCTGCCGGAAAGTAAAGTGAGAGCGGGTATCAGGGCGCGACGGAGGGCAAGACCATCTTCTGCCAAATAGCGCGCGACAAGCAGGTCTTGCGCGAGCAGGGAGCAGCCCGAGGTTTCTGTTTGCAGCCCGACCATCCGTTCTGCGTGAAGGTGCGCGTTAGAGTCACGGAAAACGAGCAGAGCCGAGGCTTTATGCCCATTCGCTACGGCGGGGCGGTCAAGGATTTCACTGATCCGGCCGTTCAATCGGGTCTTGTCCTGCCAGACCAAACGTCCGTCTACGCGCAGCGACACTTCGTCGGTAAGGCGTCCCGCGATACTTGTCTCGCCCATGGCCAAGCGCCCGAAGAGGATGCTTTCTACAGCGAGAATGCGCGCGTCATCAGAAGCGTCTATTTCCAAGCGGCGTTTGAGCCGCCCGCCATCGTAGAAAATCGTTTCCTGCGGCATCCAATACAGTTCAGCGCTTCCGGACGCAGCGAGCCGGGTAGTGACACTACCGTGCAGAGCGTCTTCGGAAGAACGATAAACTCTTTCGCAAGCTTGCGTTGAGACGCTGAGCTTCGATTGACCGGCAAGGCTGATCTCTGTCTCTAGGGTGTCGCCACCCGCGATGCCACCTGATGTGTTGATCAGTGTGACTTCCGGAAGCGCATTGCGGGGGAACAGGGCTTTGAGGCAGCCCTTCTGGAATAAATCCTCCAGCCGCCCGTCACGACCCATGGCAATCTGTAGCCGCCCTTCTGAGCGAGGGAGGGTCTGGCGCGGATCAGCAGCGAGGTCTTTCATGAAGTGCTCTCCGGTTTGACCGTGAAATTTGCACGATTTTCTCAAACGGAGGGGTGTATCGGGCGGCGGTAGGCAGTTTGGCTGTCTGGGCGTGAGAATTTGAGTGAAAAATGAGCCTTTTGCCCAAGAAGTAGTCATCTTTGAATCGGGTTGGCTTTGGCGCTGGCTTCGTAGTCCGAGAGGGCAATGCGACATTTCCCAACACACATCTTGTAGATCGAACTGTTTCAGCTGCATGCTCCGCCTTGATCCGACCCGCCAAGCGCGGGCTGAATGCAAAAAGGAATGACGTGATGAGAAACGGTGGAAAACTGCTGGTGGAAAGCCTTGCGGCGCTCGGCGCGAAAAAGGCTTTCGGGGTTCCAGGGGAAAGCTATCTGGCCGTTCTCGACGCGATGCACGACACAGTTGGGGCCTTTGATTTCGTCTTGTGCCGCAACGAGGGTGGGGCAGCTTTCATGGCCTCGGCTTGGGGGAAGTTGACGGGTGAACCGGGTATCTGCCTCGTTACCCGAGGGCCGGGTGTTACGAATGCATCGATCGGCATTCACACGGCCATGCAAGACTCCTCGCCGATGTTGGTGTTCGTGGGTCAAGTCGGAACGGACATGAAAGGGCGTGAGGCCTTTCAGGAGATCGACTATCGGGCAGTCTTTGGTTCGATGGCGAAATGGGTAGTCGAAATCGATCAAGTTGATCGTGTTCCGGAAATTCTGGCGCGTGCTTGGACCACTGCAGTTAGTGGTAGGCCCGGGCCAGTGATTGTTGCTTTGCCGGAAGATATGTTGACCTCAATGAGTTCTGCGCAGCCTCTAAGACGCGTGGCGCAGATCGCGGAGCCTAGTCCGGATCAAGCTTCGCTGGAGGCCGCTCTTTCTTTGCTCTCCAAGGCAAGCCGCCCTGCAATCATGATCGGCGGTAGCAACTGGAGCGATGAAGGCCGCGAGGCGCTTCAAGAGTTTGCTGAGCAATCGGATATTCCCGTGATTGCGGCGCTTCGATATCAGGACATGTTCGACAACCATTCGGCAAGTTACGGCGGCGATCTTGGCCTCGGGCTTTCGGCAGGTGTGCGGCGCACCTTGGCCGAAGCAGATGTCGTTTTGGCCATCAATACTCGGTTCGGCGAGATTTCAACGGAAGGCTATACCCTTTTCGAGGTGCCGGAACCGAAGCAGAAAATCATCCATGTTCACGGTTCCGAGCGTGAAATTGGTAAGGTTTATATTCCGGAGATCGGCATACATTCCGGCCCGAACGCCTTCGCAATGGCGCTGCGACCTGTGCGGGGCAACTGGTCTGCGTGGAGGGCCGAGGCGCGTGCCGCCTATGAAGCGACCTTTGATTTGTCGCCGCAGCCTTCCCCTGTGGATATGGGCATCGTCACGGCACATCTCCGCGATGTTCTGCCCGATGATGCTATCCTCACCAACGGGGCAGGCAATTTTACGGCGTGGCCCAACAAGTTCTTCAAGTTCGGAAAGAAGGCCCGGCTGCTGGGGCCGCAATCCGGTGCCATGGGCTATGGTTTCCCGGCAGCGATTGCTGCGAAGGTTGCGTTTCCTGAAAGAGTGGTTGTCTGTTTTGCAGGGGATGGCGATTTTCAGATGAATTGTCAGGAGCTTGCAACGGCAGCACAAGCGGGTGCCCAGCCGATTGTACTGGTTCTGAACAACGGCATCTACGGAACGATCCGCGCGCACCAAGAGCGACATTATCCGGAACGGGTGTCGGGAACGACGATGTTCAACCCTGATTTTGCGGCACTCGCTCGTGCCTACGGCTTCCATGGCGAGCGCGTTTCCCGGACCGAAGAGTTTGCCGGAGCTTTCGAGCGGGCCTTGGCTTCGACGACCGGTGCGGTGCTCGAACTCGATATTTCTCCCGAAGCTTTGACACCTCGGGTGACACTATCGCAGATGCGGGCAGCGGCGCTTGCCACTCAGAAAGGCACCTGATTTCTCACCAAAAATGATCCGGTCCAAACCACATCGGCAGGGCCGGATTGCGGTGGTCGTTCTTGAAGCCGATTTTTTGCTCAAATGGGAATTTACTTAGCGCTTACAATCGCTTTGAGTGCGCAGAAAAATGGTTAGGCGTTCAGGCATGGCACCAGAGTCTGCTCATGCCGCGGAAGGTTAGCTAGCGGCGGAGCCGCTTTGGGAAGCAGGCAAAGCGGCTAGATATTTTCCTATCAGCCAGGGAATTTCGCGTTTCAGAGGGCGAATGATGAGAGATAATTATGACGTCGTTATCGTAGGTGGGGCGGTCATCGGTTCTTCGGTGGCGTATTTCCTTGCCGCGAACCCAGATTTCAACGGCTCAATCCTCATCGTCGAGCGCGATCCTAGTTTTACCCAAGCGTCTACTGCGCTTTCCGCGTCCTCGATCCGGGTGCAATTCTCCAACAAGATCAACGTGCAGATCAGCCAGTTTGGCGGAGAGTTCATCCGAGAGTTCGCGACCGCCATGCAGGTTGCCGGAGAGCCAAATCCCGATCTGAATTTCCATGCCTCCGGATATCTTTTCTTGGCCAGCACCGAAAACCAAGTTCAGACCCTCCGTGAAAATCATGAGGTGCAGAGAAGTTTGGGGGCGGATGTTGTCCTGTGGACGGCAGAAGAGTTGAAGGCCGCGTTTCCCCATTTACAGGTCGATGATATTCGTTTGGCGTCATATGGGCGTACAGGCGAGGGTTGGTTCAATAACACCGGACTGATGAACGGTTTGAGGGCCAAAGCCCGGGAACTCGGCGCGGATTACTTGATTGATGAGGTCGTTTCCATCAATCGGAGCGGCAGCAAAATCGTGTCTGTCACCCTCAAGTCTGGAAAAGTGATTAGCGCCGGGTTCGTGGTGAACGCCTCTGGTCCTCGCGCTGCCCTGACTGCAAGAATGGCGGGGTTGGACATCCCGGTCGAGCCGCGAAAACGCACCCTCTTTGTGATTGATTGCGCCAAGTCACCGGAGGGATCGGCAAATGTTTGCGGGGGGCGGCTGCCCCTGATGATCGACACGAACGGCGTATTCATCCGGCCAGAAGGCCGTTATTTCCTTACCGGATGCCCACCAGTGGAAGATCCTGCGGCGGCGTTTGATGACTTTGAGCCGCGCCACGAGGAGTTCGAAGAGATCATCTGGCCAGCGCTCGCGGAACGGTCGACCAGCTTTGAGGCCGTAAAGGTCGTGAACACTTGGGCCGGGCACTATGACTACAACACCCTGGATCACAACTTGGTCGTCGGCCCCCACCCGGACGTGCCCAATTTCATCTTTGCGAACGGATTTTCTGGCCATGGATTGCAGCAAGGACCCGCTGCGGGGAGAGCCGTGTCTGAGCGCATTACCTATGGCGAATATCGCAGCCTCGACTTCTCGGAAGTTGGATACGAGCGGATCGTAGAGGGGCGCCCTTTCCTCGAGAAGGCGGTTATCTGATCGGGAACTGTCCATTCGGCGAATGGGACTGGATCAATTGGGGGCTTTCAAGCTGATGAGCATAACATCAACAGCCATTGCCGAGATTGAGCGGCTCCTCGACCCTTTGTCTGGCAAACGCTTGCTCGATGTGGGATGCGGCTCCGGTGGGCTGCGAGGGCAACTTGAAAAGCTCGGAGCGAACTGGACGGGGTTGGAGCCGTTTGCCGAGGGCGGTGAGCCTAAGATTGTCAAGGCGCCTGCACAGGAGATGCCTTTCTCCGAGGCAAGCTTTGACGGCGTGATCTTCGTCAATTCCTTGCACCACGTTCCCGCCGAACACATGAAGGCCGCCCTCGCTGAGGCCGCGCGCGTGTTGGCTGGAAATGGGCGGATTGTGATTATCGAACCTGAAATCGAAGGGGCACTCTCGAAAGTGGTTGCGGTTGTCGATGACGAAACGCAAATCCGCTCCGAAGCGCAGGCCGCCATCAATGAGGCGATCTGCAGTGGTTTTCTGATCGAAACGGCAAGTCAGCGATACATGCGTAGGGAAAATACGCGTCTTTCGATGAGTTTAGCCCAAAAATATCGGCCGTTTCTCCTGACCGCGCAGCACTGATTTCGCGCCAGGCAGACGCATTGAAACGCGCCTTTGAGGCAGGCTCAGCATTTGATGGCGTAAATTGGCTATTGGAGCAGCCTATGCACGCTCGGATTCTTGAGCATGCTCGGAATCCTTGACCGGCCCGATATAACGCGCTGCTGACCAACCTCCGTCCGCGATGAGACTTTGCACCAACGAAATGAATGTTGAGACAACCACCTCTTCGGCGCGAGTCGGGGCACGGTTCGGAGAAGGGACGATGCAGGCCTTTCGCCAGAAGCCAGGGTAGGAAAAGCGGGAGATCATGAGGTCGCCGCTGGTCGCTGCGGCTGTCACGGCATGCCTCGGCAAGATCGAAATCCCGATGCCGGAAGCCACGAGTTTGGCGATATTGGCATAGGAATCGATCTCGACCGTCACGGTCAGGTCAACACCTTCTTCGTTTGCATGCCTGTCGAGCAAATCTCTCAGGCCATGCCCGCGCGAAGGAAGGATCAAAGAGTTGCCCATCAGGTCAGGCAGCGTCAGGACGGGGTCAAGTGGTGCTTCGGGCGAAGAAATCACGACCAGTTCTTCTTCCACCAGTTCAACCGAAGTAAAGCCCCTGTCTGAAATCGGTGCGTAAAGCACTCCGATGTCGATCTGGCCTTCTTTCAGCCATTCCCCAACAAAACCGCTCATGGCTTCGGCAACGGTTAGAGTGATGCGCGGATAGCGCTCTCTCAGTGCATTCAGCAATGGGATTGCAACGATACTGCTGATGGTACCCGGCAACCCGATCCTGACAGTTCCTGTAGGATCGTTTTCCAAGCTCTGTATTTCTTCCTTCAGGCGCGTGAAATCGTCAACAATCGATCTTGCGCGTCTTGCGAGAATGGTCCCTGCGGCGGTCGGCTGCACTCCTTTCGACGTGCGAAGGAGCAGCGCGGTGCCTAGATCTTCTTCCATGTTCTTCAGATGCAAAGACAAAGCGGGCTGTGCCACACCCAGCTTGTGTGCTGCCCGTGTAATCGAGCCTTGATCTACGATTTCAAGGTAGTAGCGAAGCTGTCTGAGATCCATATAAAATAGTTATCACATAATTATGTTATGACGAAGAGATAAAACATATATTTGTTGCATGATGTTTTGGGTGGTAGCGATCTTGCATCAGTCGTTGGGAGGTCAGAATGCTCATTGAGGACTACCAAGAAATCCGCGATGCGGTCCGGGCGCTTTGCGCCGAGTTTCCAGCGGAGTACCACCGCCAAGTGGACGAGCGCCGTGGTTACCCCGAGGAGTTCGTGGATGCCCTCACACGTGCAGGATGGATGGCTGCATTAATTCCCGAAGAATATGGCGGCTCCGGATTGGGGCTGACGGAAGCCTCCGTCATCATGGAAGAGATTAACCGCTCCGGCGGCAACTCGGGTGCGTGCCACGGTCAGATGTATAATATGAACACTTTGATCCGGCATGGATCGGAGGAGCAGCGGCAGAAGTATCTTCCAAAAATCGCCACTGGAGAACTTCGCCTGCAGTCGATGGGCGTGACTGAACCCACCACTGGAACGGACACGACGAAAATCAAGACAACGGCCGTTCGTAAAGGGGACCGTTATGTGATCAACGGTCAGAAGGTGTGGATCAGCCGCGTGCAGCATTCCGACCTGATGATCCTCTTGGCTCGAACGACCCCTCTGGCTGATGTGAAGAAAAAGTCCGAAGGCCTCTCGATTTTCTTGGTGGATGTGAAGGAGGCGATGCAAAAGGGGATGCAGGTTCGGCCAATCCTGAACATGGTGAACCATGAAACTAATGAACTCTTCTTCGACAATCTGGAAATTCCGGCAGAGAACCTGATCGGAGAAGAGGGGCAAGGTTTCAAATATATTCTGACCGGCCTGAATGCCGAGCGAGCGTTGATTGCGGCTGAATGCATCGGGGATGGCTACTGGTTTACCGACAAGGTAACCGACTATGTGCGGGAAAGAACTGTTTTCGGGCGGCCGATTGGTCAGAACCAAGGCGTCCAGTTCCCGATCGCAGAGGCCTTTATCGAAGTCGAGGCGGCCAATTTGATGCGGTACAAAGCTTGTGCTCTCTTTGATGCGGGGCAGCCCTGTGGGGCAGAGGCCAATATGGCCAAGTATCTTGCGGCCAAGGCAAGTTGGGAGGCGGCCAACGCCTGCATCCAGTTCCACGGTGGTTTCGGTTTTGCCTGTGAGTATGACGTCGAGCGCAAATTCCGCGAAACCCGTCTCTATCAAGTTGCGCCAATTTCGACCAACCTGATCCTGTCCTATGTTGCCGAGCATGTTCTCGGTCTGCCTCGGTCATTCTAATGGGACGCCCACTTGAAGGATTGATGGTCGTCGCAATCGAACAGGCCGTTGCTGCGCCTTTTGCTTCCTCCCGTTTGGCAGATGCAGGGGCGCGCGTGGTGAAGGTCGAGAGGCCGGAAGGCGATTTCGCGCGAGGGTATGATGCTGTTGCAGCAGGGCAGTCGAGCTACTTTGTTTGGCTGAACCGTGGCAAAGAAAGCCATGTTCTACCGGCGGGTAAAGCAGCGCTGACAGCATTGATCGCGGAGGCGGATGTCTTGATTCAGAACCTGAAGCCCGGCTCATTGGAGCGTTTAGGGTTTGGCCGGGCTGAACTGCGCGCCCGGTATCCCAAACTGATAACCTGTTCGATTTCGGGTTACGGAGAGGCAGGCCCGATGGCGGATCGCAAGGCCTATGATCTTCTTATCCAGGCCGAAAGCGGGCTATGCTCGATCACAGGCGGCCCTGCAGAGCCTTCGAGAGTAGGGGTCTCAATCGTAGATATCGCAACCGGAGCCACTGCCTACAGCGCCATTCTGGAAGCCCTGATCAAGCGCGGGATAACCGGGCTTGGCTCGGATATTTCCGTTTCCATGTTCGACGTTATCGCGGAATGGCTGACGGTGCCGCTCCTGAACCACGAAGGCGGGAAGACGCCGAAGCGGGTTGGTCTCGCCCATCCTTCGATTGCGCCATATGGCGTGTTCAACACGCAAGACCAGCGACCGATCCTGATCTCGATCCAGAGTGATCGCGAATGGCGGGATCTGTGCGAGCATTTTCTAGAGCGCCCCGAGCTGGGTCGTTCTGCGGCGTTTGAAAGCAACGTCTTGCGAGTCCAAAACCGGAGCGCCACGGATGCAATTGTGGCGGAAGCGTTCGAGAAAAAGACATCTGATGAGGCGATCGCGCTCTTGAAAGCGGCCGGGATTGCCTTCGCGGCGGTTAACGACATGCAGGGCCTTTCTGGCCACCCCCAACTCCGCAGAATCGAAGTCCAGACGCCCCGCGGAATTGTGGCATTGCCAGCGCCAGCGCCGATTTTCGCTGATGAAACAAGAGATTATGGGGCTGTTCCGGCTCTTGGTGGGAACTAATCCCATGTTGGGTTGCTTTTCCTCGGAATATTATTTTTTCATTGGGATAATATAAATATCCTAAAGGATATGTTTTTGCGGGGTGAACCCTAAAATCGTCATCATTTTGACATGTGTTTTCGCGCCGCCGTCAAACCTATATCAAACTTTCCCTGTCTAACTCCCTCTAACGGTTGGAAGAAACGTCGTCGAAGCACGAAGCGGATTGGTCTGTTCAGGGCAATGATTTGAATAAAGTTATTGTCCGGTATGCCTTTAGCTTTTGCTGCGTCTGCTAAAGACTGACGGTCTTCCTGCCGTTCTACCTCTCAAGGGCCTCTTCGCGGTGGCCTATTGGGTTTGCCTTGTTGACGGGGTTTCGGAATGGCTACGAGTTTTAAACTCTTCTACCTTGGCACTGCGGCTGCCATCGATACGGTAGAAGGGAATGTTACATCCGAAAATCATAACGCTCTGAACAATTTAACGTTCGGGAGCGCGGGAAATACTGTTGCCCAGAATGTTGGCACCCTTAGCCCAGACGTGCTCTGGAATTACTCGGGCGGTAATTCCGTCTCCTATGACGCCAATAATCTTCTCTACAACGAGGGGTTCCATATCGACGGTGGAGGGCTTCAAACCTTTGATGCCCTGATGCTTTATAGCAACTCGACGATCACATATACCGATGGCTCTACTGCTACGGGACTTACTGCAATCGTGATGCAGGATACGGCAGGGAAGCTATATTTGCTTCCGCCACCGTCTGGTAGCACGGGCTTCGGGGCATATACTTCAGCGCTGGAAGCCAAGCCGATACTGTCGATAACGTTGGGAACTGCCGCCCCTGTGAACGGTAACGAAACTTACGGCATGACCGCAGATCGCTACGTGCTGAATCTTCATGATTATGTGGTCGAGGGCACATCCGGAAATGACTATATCGACGCGGCCTATAATGGAGACGCCGAAGGGGACAGGATTGACGGGACTGATAACCTCGCAGGGAACAACAACGATTCCGTTACTGCGGGATCCGGGAACGATACCGTTGTCGCAGGTCTCGGCAATGATACGGTCCGGGGTGAGCAGGGCAACGACCTCTTGCTTGGTCAGTCGGGCAATGACTCCCTCGATGGCGGTGACGGACATGACACACTGGTTGGTGGTACTGGCTCCGATGTCTTGAACGGCGGCTTAGGCGTCGACTTCGCCGATTATGCCGACTCGAGCGCTGGGGTATCGATTGATCTTAGCAGCACGAACGTTGTCGCGTCCGGTGGCGATGCCGCAGGTGACAGTGGCCAAGGTATCGATGGCGTCATCGGTAGTGCGTTCAACGATACGCTCGTTGGCTATGATGGCATGGGCACGGCGCCTGATGACCTTTATACGAACATCTTTGACGGTGGTGCCGGGAACGACACCATTGATGGGCGTGGAGGCGACGACAGCCTTTTTGGTGGTGTTGGAAACGACACCATCGAAGGTGGCTCGGGAAACGACCTCATTTACGGCGACGGGATGTCGACGGCCTTCAATCCTGTGGCTCACCTCAGCACTTCCGGGGGAGCGGCGACCAGCTTCACCTTTGTCAATTCCGGCGAGGCGACGGTTTCGCTCTACTGGATTGATACCGCGGGCCAACTTGTATTTTACGATACGGTCGCGTCCGGAGAATCCTATGTGCAGCCCACTTATGGGGGGCACAACTGGGTTGCTTATGATACCGCGACGAACAAGCCCGCAATGTACTTGGGCAATCCCGCCAATGGTGCCACCATTACGCTGGTTGATGGAAATGACTCGATCACCGCAGGCAGTGGTAATGATACCATCTTTGCTGGCGGTGGTGACGATACGGTTTTCGGCGGCAGCGGCAACGATAGCGTTTCGCTGGGTAGCGGCGATGACATCTATGGTGATTGGGCAACGTCGGATCTAGGCAACGATACGGTTGACGGTGGTGCCGGTGACGACAGCATTAACGGTCGAGAAGGTAATGACCTCCTTCTTGGGGGAAGCGGAAACGACTACCTGACAGGTGGCATCGGCATCGATACCTTGGATGGTGGCGCGGACATCGACTTGTTCGGTGTAACAGACGATCACGGTACCGGAACGATCATCGGCGGCGAGGCCGGTATCGACTACGATATGATCGCCTTCTCGAATTTCACCACGGCGCAGGGCGTGAATGTTGTCTTCTCCGGAAACGAGGCCGGTACCTACTCGTTTTTTGATCCTGCGGCGACGGCATCAGGCTCGTTCACACAGATCGAAGATATCGCGGATACGGCTTACAACGACTTCATCGATGCGCGGCTCAGTGGATCAGCACAAAACCTCTTTGCTACCACCGGGAACGATACGGTTTACGGTGGTTCCGGCGATGACTTCATTTCGGGTGGGGCGGGTGTAAACTACCTTGAGGGTGGCGCGGGCAACGACACCCTTATTGGGGGTGCTGGGTCTGACACGCTGGTGGGCGGAGCGGGAACAGATACCGCGAGCTATGCCGCAGATTCGTCTGGGGTTTCCGTCAACCTTATGGAAGGACGCGCAGTTGATGGCGACTCTGAT
>RFUP01000160.1 GCA_009922885.1 Paracoccaceae bacterium | reverse complement strand
GGGGCGGGCGCCCGCCCCTTTCTGAGCCGCAGCAAAGGGGCGCCACTCAATCATAAGCATGCCCCGCCCGCAGCCCTTCGCGCACGCGATGGGCGATTTCCAGAAATTCCGGCGTGTCGCGGATGTCCAAGGGGCGCTCGCGTGGCAGCGGGCTTTCGATCACATCGGTGATCCGCCCCGGTCGCGGGCTCATCACCACGATCTTTGTTGAAAGATACACCGCCTCGGGGATCGAGTGGGTCACGAAAGCAATCGTTTTGTTGGTGCGCGCCCAAAGCTGCAGCAACTGCTCATTCAGGTGATCCCGCACGATCTCGTCCAAGGCCCCGAACGGTTCGTCCATCAGAAGGATATCGGCGTCAAACGCCAAAGCCCGCGCGATACTCGCCCGCTGCTGCATCCCCCCCGAAAGCTGCCAAGGGAATTTCTTCTCGAAGCCCGAAAGCTCTACCAGTTCCATCACCCGCGTCACCCGCGCCGCGATATCGGCCTTGTCATAGCCCATGATTTCCAAGGGCAGCGACACGTTCCGCCCGATGGTCCGCCACGGATAAAGCCCCGCCGCCTGAAACACATAGCCATAGGCCCGCGCCTTCCGCGCCGCCTCGGGGCTCACGCCATTGACCGAGATCGTGCCCCCCGTCGGATGCTCCAGATCGGCCATGCAACGCAGAAACGTGGTCTTTCCGCAGCCCGAAGGCCCGATGAAGCTGACGAAATCGCCCTTCTGGATATCGAGGTTCACATCCTTCAACGCATGAACAGGGCCATCGTTGGTCTGGAACACCAGATCGAGCCCTTTCGCGCTGATTACACTTTCGATCGTCACGCCTTCATTCCCCGCTGTCACAGCCATCGCGCCGTGATCTGTTCTCGTTGTCAACGGCCCCAAAGGCCTCTTTGTCCGGTTTTCCGGCAGGTGTTAAATCCCTGCCGGAATATTGAGCGGATCACGCTGGATCATCTTCGGCGCCGTCAGTTCTTTCCACTTCGAAAGCGCCATGCTCGCCGAGGAAAACGCCGGACGCGGCACAAACCGCCCACGCCCCGGATTGGGCTGGCTGTTCTGACCCCACGCCCAAACCACCTCCCCGCGCGACAGCGTATAGCGCGCCTGCGCCTTCACTTCGAAGCCCTCGAACACGTTGTAATCGAGGATCGAATGATGGTTCGAAGCCGAAATCGTTTTGGTGATCTTCGGATCCCACACCACGATATCGGCATCCGCCCCTTCCACGATAGCCCCCTTCTTCGGGTAGATGTTGAGGATCTTCGCCACATTGGTCGAGGTGGCCGCCACGAACTCGTTCGGCGTCAACCGCCCGGTTTCCACGCCTTCGGTCCAAAGCACCGCCAAACGCTCCTCCAACCCGTTCGAGCCGTTCGGAATGATCCGGAAATCCTTCATCCCCGCCCGCTTCTGCGCCGTGGTGAAGGCCGCATGGTCCGTCGCCACCACTTGGAGCGAACCCGATTGCAAGCCCGCCCACAAGCTATCCTGATGGTCCTTCGAACGGAACGGCGGCGACATCACCCGCCGCGCCGCATGGTCCCAATCCGTGTTGAAATACGCGCTCTCGTCGAGCGTCAGGAACTGGATCAGCGGCTCGCCATACACCCGCATCCCCTTCTGCCGCGCCCGCCGGATCGCCTCATGTGCCTGCTCGCAAGACACGTGCACGATATACAAAGGCACCCCCGCCGCATCCGCGATGCAGATCGCCCGGTTCGCCGCTTCGCCCTCGAATTCGGGCGGGCGCGAATAGGCATGGCCCTCCGGCCCGGTGATCCCCTGATCGAAATACTTCTGCTGCATCTCGGCCACCAGATCGCCGTTTTCGGCATGCACCATCGGCAGCGCACCCAACTCGCGGCAGCGCTTGAACGAGGCGAACATCTCGTCGTCCTCGATCATCAGAGCGCCCTTATAGGCCATGAAATGCTTGAAGGAGTTCACGCCCATATCCACGGCGTCCTTCATCTCGGTGAACACCTGCTCGTTCCACCCCGTGATCGCCATGTGATAGCCGATATCGGCGCAGATCTGCGGCGCGGATTTGCGGTGCCACTCGTGAATAGCGTTTTTTATGCTGCCATCCGCCCCCGGCAGGCAGAAATCCACGATCATCGTAGTGCCGCCACAAGCCGCCGCCCAGGTGCCCGTTTCAAAGGTCTCCGCCGCCGTCGTGCCCATGAAGGGCATTTCGAGATGGGTATGCGGGTCGATGCCGCCGGGGATCACATAGGCCCCGTCCGCGTCGATATATTCGTCGCCCTTCAGGTTCTCGCCGATCTGCTTGATCGTTTCGTTCTCGATCAGCACATCCGCTTTCCACGTCCGGTCCGCCGTGCAAACCATCCCGCCTTTGATCACCTTCGTGCCCATGCCTATCTCCCTATGCTTCCATCAGGCCCCACTGAGGCCTCTCCGCAAATCACGCCACCACGCCCGCCGTCTCCAGAACCGCATGCAACAGCACATCCGTGCCAGCGGCCGCCCAGTCCTTCGAAATCTCTTCCGCTTCGTTATGCGAAAGCCCGTCCACGCAGGGGCACATGATCATCGCCGTCGGCGCTACCTGATTGATCCAGCAGGCATCATGCCCCGCGCCCGAGATGATATCCCGATGCGAATAGCCCAAGCGCTCCGCCGCACCGCGCACCGCCGCCACACAGCCCGCATCGAAGGTCACCGGATCGAACCCGCCCACCTTCTCGAAGGCGATGCCCAGCCCCATCTCGTCACAAATCTTCTGCGCGCCCACCTTCAGCCGCGCCTCCATGTCCTGAATAACCGCCAGATCGGGCGAGCGGAAATCCACCGTGAACACCACCTTACCGGGGATCACGTTGCGCGAATTGGGGAACACATCGATATGCCCCGCCGCGCCCACAGCATGCGGCGCATGGCTCCACGCGATCTCGTCCACCAGTTCCAGCACCCGCGCCATGCCAAGGCCCGCGTTCTTGCGCATCGGCATCGGCGTTGAACCGGTGTGCGCGTCCTTGCCGGTGATCGTTATTTGGGTCCAGCTCAGGCCCTGCCCATGCGTGACCACGCCGATATCCTTGCCTTCCGCTTCCAGAATAGGCCCCTGCTCGATGTGCAATTCGAACATCGCATGCAGTTTGCGCTGCCCCACAGGCTCCGCGCCTTCCCAGCCGATCCGCTTCAATTCGGCGCCAAAACTCTTACCCTCGGCATCCTTGCGGTCCTTGGCCCACGCCTCGGTATGAATGCCCGCGAACACACCGCTCGAAAGCATCGCTGGCGCAAAGCGCGTGCCTTCCTCGTTGGTCCAATTGGCAATCGCAATCGGGTGTCGGGTTTTCACACCCATATCGTTGAGCGTCCGCAGCACTTCCAAAGCGCCGAGAACCCCCAACACCCCGTCATATTTCCCGCCCGTAGGCTGGGTGTCCAAATGGCTTCCCATATAGACGGGCAATGCCTCGGGATCGGTGCCCGCCCGCACGGCAAACATATTGCCCATGCTATCAAGCCCCATCTCGCAGCCCGCCGCTTCACACCATTTCTGGAACAAGGCGCGGCCTTCGGCATCGGCATCGGTCAGTGTCTGGCGGTTATTGCCGCCCGCCACGCCCGGTCCGATCTTGGCCATCTCCATCAGGCTGTCCCAGAGACGGTCCCCGTTGATACGCAGGTTTTCCCCCGGTGCGGCCATCCTCATCCCCCTGTTCTGTTGTTGCTTTTTTACCATTTGGTAAACTCACGATTGCCCTTGCCCCTAGGCCTGTCAAGATTCGTCTTGGACAACTTCGGCCATGCGGGCTATCCCCGAAGCCAAGATGATGAAAACTCAAGCATTCGGGATTTGCCGATGACCGACGAGGCCACCGACAGCACCAAACGCAAGCCGAGCCGTATCCAGCAGAAGAACCGCAAACGCGTGCTCGAAGCCGCGCTCGATGTCTTCTCCCAGCATGGCTACCGCGGCGCCACCCTCGACCAGATCGCTGAAGCTGCTGGCCTTTCGAAGCCCAACATCCTCTATTATTTCAGCGGCAAGGAAGAGATCCACGTCACACTCCTCAACCGCCTGATGGAAACCTGGCTCGATCCCCTCGCCCACCTCGATCCCAGAGGCGACCCGATGGCCGAGCTTCTCGGCTACGTCCGCCGCAAACTCGAAATGAGCCGGCTCTATCCGCGCGAAAGCCGCCTCTTCGCCAATGAAATCCTCCAAGGCGCGCCGCGCATGGCCCCGCATCTCGAAAGCGGCCTGAAACCCCTTTTCGACGAGAAATGCGCCCTCATCCAAAGCTGGTCCGATGCAGGCCGCATTGCCCGTGTGAACCCGCGCCACCTCATCATGTCGATCTGGGCCACCTCCCAGCATTACGCCGATTTCGAAGCGCAGGTCCGCGTCCTCGAACCCGAAACCGATGCCTCGTGGAAAGCGGCCGGAGCGCATCTCGAAACCATGTTCCGCAAATTGCTCCAGCCCTAACACCTCACTCCGCCGCCACCCGCGAAGGGTTGTTCGGATGGGTCGTCCAGTCGCCATGCTCGGCAGGCACCACCTTGCCTGTGCGCGCATCCACCTTGCCCGGCTCCACCCGCTCCATCGTGATGCAGCCCTGCACCGGGCAGACGTTGACACAGAGGTTACAGGCCACGCATTCGTCGTCCTTCACGGTAAACACCCGCTCCGCCGACATATCGATGGCCTGATGGCTCGTGTCCTCGCAAGCCGCGAAACACCGCCCGCAACTGATGCACAGATCCTGATCGATCTTGGCTTTCGTCACGAAGTTCAGGTTCAGATCCTGCCACTCCACGAAATTCGGCACCGCGCGGCCAATGAGCTGCGTCTGCGTCATCGCCTTTTCGTCCAGGTATTGCGACAGCCCCGAGATCATCTCTTCCACGATCTTGAACCCGTAGGTCATCGCCGCCGTGCACACCTGCACATTGCCCGCGCCCATCGCCATGAACTCCGCCGCATCGCGCCACGTCGTCACGCCGCCAATGCCCGAAACCGGCAGGCCCCGCGTTTCATGATGCCGCGCGATCTCGCCCACCATGTTCAACGCAATCGGCTTCACCGCCGGCCCGCAATAGCCGCCATGGCTCCCCTTGCCGTCGATCATCGGGAAGGGCGAGAAATCGTCCAGATCCACATTGGTGATGGATTTCACCGTGTTGATCAGGCTCACCGCATCCGCCCCGCCCCGCTTCGCCGCAATCGCAGGCGGCAGGATCGAGGTCACGTTCGGCGTCAGCTTCACGATGCAGGGCATCTTCGAGTAATGCTTCACCCAAGCCGTGACCATCTCGATATATTCCGGCACCTGCCCCACGGCAGACCCCATCCCCCGCTCCGCCATCCCGTGCGGGCAGCCGAAGTTCAACTCCACACCATCCGCCCCCGTATCCTCGATCCGGTGCAGGATGTCCTTCCAGCTTTCCTCGTCGCACGGCACCATCAGCGAAATCACCAAGGCGCGGTCGGGATAATCCTTCTTCACCCGCCGGATTTCGTCCAAGTTCACCTGCAAGGGCCGATCCGTGATCAACTCGATATTGTTCAGCCCCAGAAGCCGCCGATCCGCGCCCCAGATCGCGCCATAGCGCGGCCCGTTCACGTTCACCACCGGAGGCCCCTCGCTGCCCAAGGTCTTCCACACAACGCCACCCCAGCCTGCATCGAAGGCACGGCGCACGTTCACTTCCTTGTCCGTCGGCGGCGCCGAGGCCAGCCAGAACGGGTTCGGAGATTTGATGCCTACGAAATTCGAAGAAAGGTCCGCCATCGCTCAGCCCTCCGCCATCAGGCTAGTGTGAATGTCTTCCGCCGCATCGCGGCCCTCGGCCACTGC
>RFUP01000159.1 GCA_009922885.1 Paracoccaceae bacterium | reverse complement strand
CTGATGGACCGCGAACGTACGGATACATGGGAAAACGCTGGCCAAACCGATCTTTTCGAGCGGGCACATACCAAGGCTCAGGCCATACTATCCACTCATCACCCAAATTACTTTGGCGCTGCAGATGCAACTGTTCGAGCTGAATTCCCGATCCGGCTTGACCTTTCCGCTGCCTGACCCCTCAACCAACGGGCCATGAAATGAAGACACTTACCAATCAAGAAATTAACTCCTGGGATAACGCCCATTTCCTTCACCCATGGGAAGGTATGGCCGACCATGGCCAATTGGAACGTACCTCGATCGAAGCGGCGAATGGCATTTACGTGACCGATCAGACTGGGCGCCGGTTGATAGATGGACCTGGTGGCATGTGGTGTGTCCAGATTGGTTATGGGCGCAGTGAAATGGGTGAGGCAATGTCTGAACAGGCCCGCCAGATGGCTTATTTCTCGCCCTTCTCCAACACCTCATCCGTCTCGGCACGGCTGGCTAGGGAAATAGCAGACCGAACACCTGGCGATCTGAACCACGTGCTGTTTACCACGGGCGGATCGACCGCCGTCGACAGCGCCATTCGGTTCATTCACTTCCGCAATAACATCCTCGGAAGACCCGAAAAAAAAATAGTGATCTCGCGCCAGAAAGCCTACCACGGCTCGACCTATCTATCTGCGAGTGTCAGTGGCAAGGAGCGCGATCGCCTCTGGTTCGACAAGGCCGATGAACTCGCGCATTTTTTGCCAAACGTTAACCCTTGGACCCGCCCTGCGGACATGTCGGTCGAGGCGTTTTGCGATGCTCGGGTGGCGGATCTCGAAACGGCAATAACCACACTTGGGGCGGATAACGTTGCGGCGTTCATAGCCGAGCCGATACTTGCCTCTGGCGGAGTGATCGTTCCTCCCCAGGGGTATCAACGCCGCTGCCTCGATATCTGCCGCAGCCACGACGTGCTCTATATCTCGGACGAGGTGGTCACCGGCTTTGGTCGGCTCGGGCACTGGTTCGCCTCGGAAGCAGTGTTCGATATTGTGCCGGACATCATCACCTGCGCCAAAGGCATGACTTCTGGTTACGTGCCAATGGGAGCCGCAATTCTGTCGGACAGACTGGTCAACGAGATCTCTGGTAAAAATGCTCGTGGCGCCACCTTTTCGAATGGATTTACCTATTCTGGCCACCCGGTCGGCGCTGCTGCGGCGCTTAAGAACATTGAGATAATCGAGCGTGAAGGCATCAACGAACACGTTCGAGAAATCACGCCCTTGTTTCAGGAGCGATTGCGAGCGTTAGGTGAATTGCCTTTGGTTGGTGATACGCGCGGAATGGGGTTAATGGGGTGTGTCGATTGCTCGGCTGATCCAAACGCGTCGGATACGCTCGCGCTCGATTTTGCCATCGGGGGACGGATCGACGCACATTGCCAAGAGCTTGGACTTATCCTGCGTCCAATCGTTAGCATGTGCGTATTCTCTCCGCCTCTGGTGATTACCGAAGGCCAGTGTAACCAGATGTTTGACATCCTCGCCGAAGGCATCCGGCGGACTACCGACGATATGGTTCGTGAGGGTGCCCGCTTGCCGGATCGTATGCGCTGAACCAAGAAGCCGGGTGGATTTGTCAAGAGAACGGAGCTTGAGGCGGGGTAGGGCGGGTGAATAGCATCACCCGATGAGATGGTGTTGTCGACTGCAACTTTGAGCGCTGTCTAACAGACTGATCAAATTTCAAGCTGAACCGGACTGCCGCTCTTGCCGAGTGGCGGCAGCTGCTTGCAGGCTAGGCCTCGGATTTAGGTCAATTCTGAGATTCGGGTCCGCGCAGGAGCTGAGACACATGGTGGAAGACAATATGGATATTGCGGGTTTGCGCTCCGGGCAGCGCCCGATTGCCATCATTGGGGCAGGGTTGATCGGTTGTAGTTGGGCGGCCTTGTTCGCGGCGGCGGGCCGCGAGGTGCGTTTGTTCGATACGCACGCGGACACGCGCGCAGCGATGGACGCCCTGTGGCCTCAGGTGAAGCCTGCGCTGATGGCGCTCGGGTTGACGGAAGAGGCTTTCGTGCCCCGATTTGTTCATGCGGCAACGCTGGAAGCCGCGCTGGATGGCGTCGAGCTTGTACAGGAAAACATTCCCGAACGTCTGGCGTTGAAAACGGCGCTTTATACCGCGATGGAGCCGTGTCTGCCCGCCGACGCCATTGTCGCCACGAGCTCGTCGGGCCTGAAGCTCTCCGACCTTCAGACCGGATGGGCGGATCCTTCCCGCCTGATCATTGCGCACCCATTCAATCCGCCGCACCTTGTGCCGTTGGTCGAGCTATATGCCAATGACCGGACCGCCGCCGATGTCCTGCCACGGGCGCGGGCGATTTACGAGGCCATCGGCAAGGTGACGATCACCCTGAAGCGCGAGGTGATGGGGCATGTTGCCAACCGCTTGCAGGCGGCGTTGTGGCGCGAGGCGATCAGCCTTGTGGCCGAGGATGTCGCCAGCGTTGCCGATGTCGACACGGCGGTCTGGGCCGGGCCGGGATTGCGCTGGGGCGTTATGGGGCCGCATCTTCTCTTGAACCTCGGCGGCGGGGAGGGCGGATTGCGCGCCTACTGCCAGCAATTCCGCGATAGCTATCACGAATGGTGGGATGACCTCGGGACACCGAAACTTACCGACGATGTGATTGACCGTCTGGTCGACGGTCTTGGCGAAGAAATCGACGGGCGTTCTTATGCCGAGATCCGCGAGGATCGCGACGCCCGCCTTATCGCCACGCTCGGTGCCCTGAGAGGCATTGCAAGGGATTAGTTAAAGCGGGGCCGCAGCACTGTTCTTGCCTCTTAGCCGTAAGGGTAGCCCGAGCCGCTGTTGGCTAAGGCGACCTAAAAGCACTTGTCATCATGCGGTATATGGAATTACTGCCACGCCTCAGCGCGCTAGATGCTCGAAACCCGATCTATACTTTAGGCGAACTCCCTTGATCAAATGTAAGAGCGAGATCTTGAATTATTGGCGCGGTGGAAGGGCTTCGATCGAGTTCTTGGGAGGCGCGCCATTTGTTATGTCGCGGATTGCTCGGACGCAGCAAGAAATGGCCAATGCGCGCAAGCTCTTGGGCGATCATTTCGCGAGATTTCTGGACACCTGCCGAATAAGTGTGGTGGTAGAGGGGGCGCTTCCCGAACCGGGAAATGGGTGTGTGATTTCTCACAATGAGTCATCTTTTGCGGACCTGGCTGCGTATTTCATTGGCGTATGGCCATGGGTCGATCGGGTTGCAGGGGCCGATCTCTACCGTCACATCCCGTTTGCCCGCGCGGCGTGCCAGAAGATGAACCTAGACTTGATTTCCAGAGGAAATCGGCGCTCGACAGATCCTTTGGTGGACAGCATGGCGTTGACCGTTCGGCAAGGCGGCAGAGTTGGTTGGGGCGCAGAGGGGCGGCTTTCTGGAATAGATGGCATCGCCCCGATCAAGGTTGGTGGCAGCATCATTGCCATCAAGGCAAAAGCTCCGGTCGTTCCTGTTGTCATCCATGGTGGCCATCACGCCATGCCGCTTGGAACGTTCAGGGCACGACCGACTGAAATTACGGTGCGGTATTGCGAGCCTGTTCAATCAGCGGCCTACACGGAAAAAGACGCCAGACTTCTCGCTGAAGAAGTGCGAAAAGTGTTGGTGCGAAACTATCAAGAATTATCTGACCGGTCATTGTCCGTTTGAGCCCGCTTGGGACGGGCAGGTGGTTGCGTGGCCTCGGCGGGTGAGAAACCCGTCTTACTGCGGGATTCCGTGGCGCGGTTAAGGGCTGACGAGGAGACCATGCTCGCCTCGGTGCATTGAGGTGATGGGGCCGTGTGCGGCCGCCTCAGTCGTGAAAGATCGGGTTTTCGTTCTGGGTGAAGAAATCCGGATGCTCGGCTCGTAGGTTTTCAACGTCTTCCCGAACGAAATTGAAGCGGTCGTCACCGCTGTTGATGGCATTGCGGAATGTGCCTGTATCGGTGTGCCTGACGAAAAAACCGGCGAAGCGGTGAAGGTCTTCGTGGTCAAGAAACCGGGCGCTGACGTCACTGACGCGGAGATCATAGCCCATTGCCGGAAGGAAATGACCGCATACAAGATCCCCCGTCAGTTCGTCCATATAAACGAGCTTCCCAAATCAGGCGTGGGGAAAATCCTGCGCCGCGAATTGCGTGAGGTTTGAGGAGTGCAGATGCGTCTCTAATATCAGCGGCGAAGTGAAACCCAATCTTCGAGGTCGCCGCCGGGGCTATTTTGAGGCGGTAAGCCTCCTCGTCTGGAACCGCAAGCGCACCTGATTTGCCGTTGTTTTGCACCTTCATAAGGAAGACCCCTGTCATGAAACCTTCTTCTGAAATCGCGCGGTATTATGTTGAGGCGCTGTCTGCCTCAGTTCTCAATGCAGCGCCTGACAGCCAGTGGTTGCCTCGTGAAGATCGGTTCTGGTATCGCCGTCAGCAGGCTGATGGGGGCTGGAGTTTCCGGCTCCGGCAGGCCGAGGGCGGCGAGGAGGAGCTGGCCTTTGACCATGAGGCGCTTTCCAGCCTTTTGGCGAGCGTCTGCCCGGACGCTCCGGTACATGCGGATCGGCTGGCGTTGGAGCGACCGAGCTTTCGCAACTGGCCGGAAGAGCTTGAGTTCAGCTATCGGGGGCGCCGCTGGCGCTGGCATCGTGGTGTAGGCCGAGTATCGCCGCTGCCCGAGCTTTGCCCGCCCGATCATCTGTCCTCGCCCTGCGGGGGAAAGTCGGTCACTCTGACGGGAGGCAATCTTTGGCTTCACCGCCCGGGCGCAGAGCCTTTGGCGCTCACAAGCGATGCCTCGCCGGGAATCGCCTATGGCAAAGACCCGGACTGCAATCTGATTGCTGCCACGCAACTGCGTCATAAAATGCGGCAACCGCCTATGGCTATCTGGTCGCCCGACGGGCGTTGGCTGGTCAGCATGCGCCTCTATGAGGCGGATCTGCGGACGATGGATCTGCTCGATCACCTCGATGAGCAGCCCGGATCCTATGGGCAGCCGATCAGACTTGCGATTGCAGCGGCGGGAGATGAGCGGATCGCGCGTCAGCAATTGGTGCTGATCGATACCGACAGCGGTGAGATCCGCGATCTGAGCGCGCGACTGCCTGTTTTTGTCATCTCGATGATCCAGAGGGGTTACGTTTGGTGGGACGCAGGCTCAAGCGACCTGTTCTGGCTGGAGGACAGCCGCAGCTCTGACCGGTTAACCCTTGTCCACTACGATATAGGCGCATCAACGGCCCGTGTGGTTTGCGAGGAGACGTCAGAGACTTTCGTTGATGCCTCGCTCCATTTGCCGGGCCTGCCGAATGTGCGTACCAGCCTGCGCCACGATCGGGTGATCTGGTTTAGCCAGAAAAGCGGCTGGGGGCATCTGTATCTATATGAGCTGTCCACGGGCCGTGAACTGGGGGCGATTACGGGCGGTGACTGGTTGGTGAACGAGATTCATGAGGTCGATTTTGACCGTGGCCTTGTCTGGTTTACTGCACTTGGCCGCGAGGGGCAGAGCTCCCCCCTGCATGCCAGTCTGATGCGTGCCGACTTTGACGGAGAGATTGTGCAGCTGAGCCCCAGCGGCCGCCATGTTGAACTACGCTCCCCGCCGCCGGGAAGGGGCAGTCCCGCACGCGCACCCTCCGGCCTATGGTGGCTTGCCACTGCCGGAGATCTTCGAGGCCCACCTGAGAGCGTGATCCTCAGTGAGCAAGGCGGCGCGGTTTACCCTGACGCGCGAGATGTAGCCGCCACCATCCGCGCGCTGGGAGAAAAAGACGATGCCAAAGTATGATGTCGGCGAACTTATTACCGCGCTGAATGA
>RFUP01000158.1 GCA_009922885.1 Paracoccaceae bacterium | reverse complement strand
CGCGCGCCCCAAAGCAGCGCGTTATTCGCTGGCATTCCGCGCGCGAACTGCAGCGTGTTCGACAAAAGCGTATCGCGCGAGCGATCCACCCCGATCAAAAGCCCGATATCCACCCGCGAGACCTTCGCAACAGCCTCCAGACGGTCCGGGCTTGTGTGCCAGACAAAGGCATCCGCCGACGCGAAATCCGGCGCAGCCATCGGTGCCGGCGCCATCCGCTCAAGCGCGGCGGCGATCCGGCTCAACTCAGCTTCGCTCATGCCTTGCCATCCTTCTCGGCGGCTTCCTTGGCCAGATCTTCGTCGAACTCGCGAATAAGCGGGTCGTCGAATTCCTCTTCCGGATCGGTGGCCTTGGCCGCGGCAGGCGCGGCAGGCGCATCCGCCTCGTCCTCGTCGTCGTAATAGCCCTCGGCGCGCAGTTTCGCTTCGCGCTTTCTTTCCACCATCCGGACCAGCCAGATCGAAATCTCGTAAAGCCCGTAGACCACCACGAAGAGGATCAACTGCGTCGTCACATCCGGTGGCGTCACGATGGCGGCAAGGATCAGAATACCCACAATGGCATATTTCCGCACCGCGCCCAGCCCTTCAGCGCTCACCAAGCCCGCCTTGCCCATCAGCGTCAGCAGCACGGGAAGCTGGAAGCACATGCCGAAAGCAAGAATGAATTTCAGCGTGATATCAAGGCTTTCGTTCACCTTACCAAAGAAGGTGATCTTGATGCCTTCATTCGTAGTCGGCACGATTGCCGCCCCATCAGGGACAGCGGCACCCGTCGCTTCACCCGCACGGCTCAAAAGGTTCGCGAAGATCGAGGACACATCCGCGAAGCCTAGGAAGAAGGCCATCGCCAAGGGCGTCACCACGAAATGTGCAAAAGACGCGCCCAGCATGAACATGAAGGGCGAGGCGATCAGGAACGGCAGGAACGCGCCCTTTTCCGAGCGATAAAGCCCCGGTGCCACGAAACGCCAGAGCTGGTAGGAAATCACCGGAAACGCCAGAGCGAAGCCGAAGACCATAGAAATGCGGAAGAGCGTGAACAGGTATTCCTGCGGGCTCGTATATTGCATCGTGGGCGAAGGATCGCCCAGCGCACGCAGCGTCGCCTCGATCGGTCCCAGCAAGAATTGCAGGATCGGCTCTGCAACCACGAAGGCCAGAACCATACCGACGATAAACGCCATAACAGCGCGGATAAGCCGCGTTCTCAGCTCCGCCAGATGCTCGATCAGCGGGGCGCTGGACTCCTCCAGATCGTCTTTGCCACGTGTCATGTAGTGCTGTCCCCAGAGGCAGGCTTGGGAGCCGGATCGGCGGCGGCAATCGCGCCGGGATCATCTCCCGCCGATTTGGCGGCCGCAGCCTCCGCCTCGGCCTTCTTCTTCAACGCATGCTGCGCCGTGGCCTCGTGGATCTTCCGTGCAGCCTCGGCCCGATCTTCCGCGAGCTTCGCGGTTTCCGATCCGGGCTGCCATTTGCGGAAGCTCTCGGTCGCCTCGTTGAGCTTGTCCAGCCCCATCTTCTTGGGGTCGGTCGCGGCTTTGAGAGAGGTGGTTACGTCCTTGACGCCCGCCTCATCTGCCGCCTGCTCCATTGCCCGGCTGAATTCCCGCGCCATCCCGCGCGCCTTGCCCATAAACTGCCCCGCCTTGCGGAACAGAATGGGCAAATCCTTCGGCCCCACCACGATCAACGCGACGATGCCGATGAGCAGAAGCTCGCTCCAGCCGATATCGAGCATTGGACTTACGCCTTGTCCTTCTCGGTTTCAGGCGTCACATCGCGCGCCGCAGCCGCGTTGTCCTCGATCTCCTTGGAACCCTCCGACACACCCTTCTTGAAGGCAGTGATCCCTTTGCCGACCTCCCCCATCAGCGAGCTGATCTTGCCGCGCCCGAAGAGCACAAGCACCACAACGGCGATGAGAAGAAGGCCCGGAAGGCCGATATTGTTGAGCATAGTCTTTTCTCCCTGTCCGGTCCCGCGCAGACTTGTCGCGAGCCATCCGAATTCATGCCGTTCCTATGTAATGTCTCGCGGAAGGTGTTGAAAGGCTCAAAGGCGCTCAGACCCACGTTTTTTCGGCGCATGCGATGGCAATATTGGCGGAACGGTGCTTCCTTCCCTCCAACGCGGCGCTTGCGTGCGCCGCCGGATGCCTCCGGCGGGGATATTTTTCAAAGAGAAACGATCAGAGGAAGGCCTTGATGGCCGCAGCAACGCGATCCGGGGCTTGATGCAGCAGCCAGTGATCGGTTCCGGGGATTGAAAGCCGTGTCAGATCGGGCACGTAGTCTTCCAGATCATCGGCGGCTTCCGGCAAAAGCGCGCGGTCACCTTCGCCCCAGATCAGAAGATGCGGGCAAGCGATACGCATCCGGCTCGGGTTCGGGGCGGGCAGGTCACGGATCGGTTGGCCGGGCTTTGCCACTTGCACGGGCGAAGCCCGGTACCAATTGACCATGCCTTGCAGCCGCCCGGGGCGGGACCATTCGGTTCTGTAAGCCTCCAGCCTGTCGCCGCTGAGCCAAGCCATATCCATATTGGCCGAGAACAAAGCGCGGAGTTTGGCAAAACTGTCGGCGGCGAGGAGATCTTCCGAGCCGTCGCGCCGCAACCAGTCGATATATTGCGAGGCCTCGGATTGCGCTCCGCCTGCCGCCAAGGCCCGCTGGAACGGGCCGGGATGGACCCCGTTCAGCACCACGAGTTTCGCCACAAGTTCAGGCCGCAGGATCGCCAAGCCATAGGCGATAGCCGCGCCCCAGTCATGCCCGACCACCGCAATCGGCCCCTGCCCCAGCGCTTCTATAAGGCGCGCCATATCGGCCACGAGCCGCGAGGGGGCATAATGTTCTATGCCAAGCGGCGCGGGGCTCTGCCCATAGCCGCGCTGATCGGGTGCAATACAGCGGTAATGCGTTTGAAGCGCTTCGGCCACTTCCGCCCAAGCGCCCGAATATTCCGGAAACCCGTGCAAGAAGAGAACGGGCGGCAAGCCTTGCGCCCCCCAAGCCAAAGCGTGGAAGCGCTCGCCCTCCAGATCAAACCACAAAGCCTCTGCCATAGCCGATCCTCCCTGCCCCATCGGACCTCGGGCCGCCCCAACAATCAAGCCCGGAAAACACGCTGTGACTTGACCCCCGTCAAGGAAATGGCCCGCAAGTTGCATTATTTTGTCAGGACATGGAAAAGGAGAGTTACATGGCCGATGCCCCCGAAATGTCCCCAGCCGTTGCCGAGGGGCCCACAAATCCGCCTGCCCCCAAGAGGCGGAGCCGCCCCAAGCCCACGGCAGAAGAGGTCCGCCAGGCTTTCGAAAGTGGTGAATACCCCTATACAGACCGGATGTCGCGCACGGTCTATGAGCACCAGAAAGCGAAATTGCAGGCCGAATTGCTGAAGGTGCAGCTTTGGGCACAGGACACTGGGCAGAAGTTCGTGATCCTCTTCGAAGGGCGCGATGCCGCCGGTAAAGGCGGCACGATCAAGCGCTTCATGGAGCATCTCAACCCCCGCTTCGCCCGCGTGGTGGCGCTCAACAAGCCCTCCGAACTCGAACGCGGCCAATGGTATTACCAACGCTATATCGAGCACCTGCCTACCGCTGGCGAAATGGTGTTCTATGACCGCTCTTGGTATAATCGTGCAGGCGTCGAGCGGGTCATGGGCTTTTGCGAACCCACGGAATATCTCGAATTCATGCGCCAGACCCCCGAGCTTGAACGCATGTTCACCCGCTCGGGCATCAGGCTCTACAAATACTGGTTCTCGGTCACGCAAGGCGAGCAGCGCAGCCGCTTTACTGCCCGCGGCACCGATCCCTTGAAACAGTGGAAGCTGTCGCCAATCGACAAAGCCTCGCTCGACAAATGGACCGAATATACCGAGGCCAAGGAAGCGATGTTTTTCTACACCGATACCGCCGATGCGCCATGGACTGTGATCAAGTCAGACGACAAGAAGCGCGCACGTATTAATTGCATGCTCCATTTCCTGAACTCCATCGACTACCCCGGAAAAGACACGCATGTCGTGCACGAGCCGGACCCGATGATTGTCAGCCGCGCAGGCCATGTGATCCATCGCTCCGAGCATATCCTTGGCGCCACGCTCGAAGAACCAGCGCCCTGAAAAACCGAGCGCCACCCGGCTGGGGTGGCGCTGACACTCGCTAAATAAATCCATGAGTCTTGTCTAAAAAGTCAAAAATCCTTGAATTATCGCGTCTTTTCTCCATGGCGACGGGTCATGGATCGGCGCGGGGCACTCTCGTGAAAATCGGGCCAAAAGACATCCAAGAGCCAATGCCCGACAGCATCCATAACAGCCACATGGACCCGTCTTGGCTTGGGCGGATGCTCGAATTTGTTGTACACTGGCCACTCCTCACTCAACCGTAATACGACTAGGGCAGAAAAATGTTTAGCTGGGTAGAGATCCAACCCTGGCGCGTAGACCTCTGCTTTCGTATACAACACTAACGAGCATAAAGCTGATCGTAATTAAACTAATCGAATATTTTGTAATCCCTACGGGTGATTTTTATATTCTTTAGGTTTGGTAAAAAACTGACCGTTTCGGGCGCTTCCCCTCAGGCGCGGCTTCCGGTAGAGGAGGCTCGATCAGAAAAAAGGGCCCCATCGCGATGGAAAAGACCTTCGACGCCGCCGCAGCCGAATCACGCATCTCCGCTTTGTGGGAGGAAACCAACGCTTTTGCCGCAGGGGCCAATGCCCGCGCGGGCGCCGAAAGCTTCTGTGTGATGATCCCGCCGCCGAACGTCACGGGCTCTTTGCACATGGGCCATGCTTTCAACAATACCCTGCAAGACATTCTCGTGCGGTGGCACCGGATGCAGGGCCATGACACGCTCTGGCAACCGGGCACGGACCACGCGGGTATCGCCACCCAGATGGTCACCGAACGCGAAATGGCCAAGAACGGCGAGAAATCTCGTCGCGAAATGGGCCGTGATGCCTTCACTCTGCGCGTTTGGGAACAGAAGAAGAAGTCGCGCGGGACGATTATTGGCCAGTTGAAGCGCCTCGGTGCCTCTGCCGACTGGTCGCGCGAAGCCTTCACCATGTCGGGCGCGCCCGCAGCCCCCGCAGGCGAGGAAGGCAACTTCCATGACGCCGTGATCAAGGTCTTCGTCGATCTCTACAACAAAGGCTTCATCTATCGCGGCAAGCGCCTCGTGAACTGGGACCCCCATTTCGAAACCGCCATCTCCGATCTCGAAGTCGAGAATATCGAAGTCGACGGCCATATGTGGCACTTCAAATACCCGCTCGCAGGCGGGGCCACCTATGAATACGTGGAGAAGGACGAAGAGGGGAACGTCACCCTCCGCGAAACCCGCGATTATATCTCCATCGCCACCACCCGCCCCGAAACCATGCTGGGCGATGGTGCTGTCGCCGTGCACCCCTCGGACGAGCGCTATGCCCCTATCGTGGGCATGCTCTGTGAAATCCCCGTGGGCCCGAAAGAGCATCGTCGCCTCATCCCGATCATCACCGATGAATACCCCGATCCCACCTTCGGTTCGGGCGCAGTGAAGATCACCGGCGCGCATGACTTCAACGACTATGGTGTGGCCAAGCGCGGCGGCATCCCCTGCTACCGCCTGATGGACACCAAAGGCGCGATGCGCGCCGATGGGCCCACCTACGCCGAAAGCGCGAAAATCGCAGGCGAAGTGGCGCGCGGTGAACGCACGCTCACCGAGGCCGAAACCGACGCGCAAAACCTCGTGCCGGACCACCTCCGCGGCCTCGACCGCATGGAAGCCCGCAAGCGTGTGGTTGAGGAAATCACCGCCGAAGGCCTCGCCGTCATGACCCGCGCCGATGATGCGCGCTTGGGCAAAGCCGCCCTGAAACCCGACGCGGAAGGCGCGGATGCGCCCGTGCCTCTCGTCGAAGCCAAGAAGATCATGCAGCCCTTCGGCGACCGCTCCAAGGTAGTGATCGAACCCATGCTCACCGACCA
>RFUP01000157.1 GCA_009922885.1 Paracoccaceae bacterium | reverse complement strand
ACAGAGAATCGCGCTGACCGGCAAGACGCTCGGCGTTCAACTTCGCGCGCTCGATCATTTGAGGAGTGGACTGGGCATTGTAACTGCCACTCTGCATGTCTGCGGCAAGTTTTGCAGCCTCTTCGGCATCTCTTGTTAGAACATCGCGACGGTCGCGCAATTCTTTGAGTTGCCGATTCAAGGCCATGAGGCCTTCAGGGCTGATAAGGTCCGTGTTCGTCGAAAACTCCTTCAGGCGTGCCTCTGAGGCTTCGAGTTCGGTTTGGAGTTCGAGAACACGCTCGCTGAGCCAAGCGGTAGCTCGTTCGGTCGCTTCAAACTTCACATTGACCTGATCTTGAATGTAAATTTCGGCCAATGTGTTGGCAAAGAGCGCCGACTTTACTGGCGATTTAGTAACTGCGGTGATGCTGAACACATAGCTTTGTCGCACATTGGAAACCTGAATAGCATTTAGAGCGCTATTGATTGTGCGCTCTCGCTGCTCTTCGACAGAAAGCGTGGCAGGGGTGCTATCAGATCCCGTTACCACATCGATGATTTTGCGAATAATTGCCCCCGGGGCGAGCTTGTTCGGTTTCCTCAGCGCCCCGTTGAATTCCGGGTCTTTGATAAGATCTAACTGATCGACGAGCTGGCCCGCTAAAACGCGCGACCGAATGACTTCCACTTCGGTGTTGATTGTCGCCTGATCGCCGGAGAGGCCAGTCATGACCGAAGCAAGGTCGGTGACCTGAGAGTCGCGACTTTCAAGCGCCACTGTAGCTTTTGCGGTGTAGACTGGGACTGCTTGCAGGAAGCCATACCAGACGCCAATGACAAACCCCAAAGCCGCCAAACCACCGATGATAAACTTACCGCGCCAAAGCGTCAGCGCCAGTTGGCCCAAGTCTATTTCGTCGCTCCGCTCCATGGCATCAGCGACCGGACGTTGTGTGGCGACTGGGTTAATTTTCATCCACAAAAACCTTATGATTACTGTGAGCCTAATCCCACATTAACAACCATTTAGCAACTGACACGGGGAAAGGGCGGGTATGGATTTCCGTAGGTCTTATTGGTTATTGGTTAAGTACGCGCAGAGATACGCTCAGACCAGCACTCTCTCTGCCGTTTGTTCCCCGACTTGGAACACGCGTTTGTAGCGCGCGATTTCCTCAGCAGGGCCCATAGCTTTGTTCGGGTTATCAGAGAGTTTGACCGTTGGGCGGCCATTTGCCGAAACTGCTTTGCAAACCAAGCTGAATGGAGCAAGTCCATCATTCACGGCAAGACCTCTGAAGTCATTGGTCAAAAGGGTTCCCCAACCAAAGGAGACTTTGGCGCGGCCTTTGAAGCGTTCGGAGAGCGAGACAATCCGGTCAACGTCCAAGCCGTCCGAGAAAATAATCAGCTTGTCTTGCGGGTTCTCACCTCGTGCTTTCCACCAGGCAATCGCGGTTTCGGCCCCTTCTTCCGGAGCACCGGAATCGATGCGGATACCTGTCCAGCCCGCCAGCCAATCCGGCGCGCGGTCGAGGAAGCCCTTTGTGCCGAACGTGTCTGGAAGGATGATGCGCAAGTTGCCATCATGCTCTTCCTGCCAATCGGCCAGAACGCGATACGGGGCTTCGGCAAGCTCTTCATCGGACTGAGCCAGCGCCGAGTAGACCATGGGCAGTTCATGGGCATTCGTGCCGATGGCTTCGATGTCGCGCTTCATGGCGATCAGGCAATTCGAGGTGCCGATAAACTTTTCGCCCAGCCCTTCGATCATCGCCTGAACCGACTGGTCCTGCCAGAGGTAGGAATGGCGCCTTCTGGTGCCGAAGTCAGCGATGCGCAGGTTTTCGATATGGGAAAGCTGTTCGATTTTTTCCCAAAGCTTTGCCAGAGCGCGTGCGTAAAGCACTTTGAGTTCGAAGCGGCCCATTGCGTTTAGAACGGCGCGCGAGCGAAGCTCCATCAAGACCGAGAGCGCCGGAATTTCCCAGAGCATTACTTCAGGCCATTTGCCCTCGAAAGTGAGCTCATACTGGCCATCGCGTTTTTCCAGATGGTAGGGCGGCAGCCGGAGGTTTTCGAACCATTCCATGAAGTCGGGTCGGAACATCTGGCGTTTGCCGTAAAAGGTGTTCCCGCGTAGCCATGTGCTTTCGCCGCGAGACAGGGAAAGGGAGCGGATGTGGTCGAGTTGCTCTCGCAGTTCACCCTCATCGATCAAGTCGGCGAGGCGGACGTCTTTCGAGCGATTGATCAGCGAGAAAGTGACGACTGTATCGGGCTTGTTGCGATACACCGACTGACACATCAGAAGCTTGTAAAAGTCGGTGTCGATCAACGATCTGACAATCGGATCAATCTTCCACTTATGGTTCCAAACGCGTGTGGCGATATCGATCATGAAGCCCTCCCTTCGGGATGGCTTGGAGTTTTGGCGCGAACCGTTGGGATTCACAAGGGGAGGGGGGTGGAAAAGAAAAGGCTCCCCGAAATACCGGGAAGCCTCTAGAAATTTTTCAGCGGGATCAGCCCTTCATGGAATCCCAAAACCCTTTCACCGATTTGAAGAACGACGTGCTTTCCGGGTTGTTCTCCTCGGAAAGGTCTTCGAATTCGCGCAGCAGTTCTTTCTGACGGCTGGTGAGGTTGACGGGCGTTTCCACGGCGAGTTCGATGAACATGTCGCCTTCGCCACCACCGCGCAGCGCGGGCATGCCCTTGGAGCGGAGCCGCATCTGGCGGCCGGATTGCGATCCGGCGGGGATCTTCACCTTGGAGCGGCCGCCGTCGATTGTGGGCACTTCAATGTCGCCGCCGAGCGCGGCTGCGGTCATGGACACCGGAACACGGCAGAAGAGGTTTACGCCTTCTCGTTCGAAAATCTCATGCTTCCTGACATCAATGAAGATGTAGAGATCACCGGACGGGCCGCCGCGCATGCCGGCTTCGCCTTCGCCAGAGAGGCGGATGCGGGTGCCGGTTTCGACGCCTTTCGGGATGTTAACCGAAAGTGCACGATCCTTATGAACGCGGCCTTGCCCCCCACAGCCCTTGCAGGGGTTCTTGATGATCTGACCGACGCCGGAACAGGTTGGGCAGGTGCGCTCGACCGTGAAAAATCCTTGCTGTGCACGGACTTTACCCAAACCGGAGCAGGTTGGGCACATTGCAGGCTCGGCACCGCCCTCTGCGCCGCTGCCGTCGCAAGAACCGCATTTGATCGAGGTCGGGACGTTAATGGTTTTTTGAAGCCCGTTATAAGCTTCTTCCAGCGTTACACTGAGGTTGTAGCGCAGGTCGGCACCGCGTGCGGCGCGTTGACGGCCTCCTCCGCCACCGCGGCCCCCCATGAAATCGCCGAAAAGATCGTCGAACACATCGGAGAAGGCCGAAGCGAAGTCGCCTTGCCCACCAGAAAAGCCACCGCCAGGACGCCCCCCACCCATGCCACCTTCAAAGGCGGCGTGGCCGTAGCGATCATAGGCTGCTTTCTTGTCGCCGTCTTTCAGGCAGTCATAGGCTTCGTTGACTTCCTTGAACTGGCTTTCCGCATTCGGATTGTCAGCATTGCGGTCGGGGTGAAGCTCTTTGGCTTTGGTCCGATAGGCTTTCTTGATCTCGTCAGCGTTTGCGCCTTTCGAGATGCCCAGCACTTCGTAATAATCACGTTTGGCCATTCAGGTCTCCCTTGAACGGTGAGAGCCGGTCCGGTGTGGACCGGCCCTCGTTTCCGTTAGCCAAGGTCAGCGACGCTTGTGGTCGCCCATATCTTCGAAATCGGCGTCGATGATGTCGTCATCGTCAGACCCACCGCGCGAGCCACCGTCCATGTCGGGTGCGTCACCGCCCTCCGACTGGCTGGACTTGTAGATCGCTTCGCCAAGGCGCATTGCCGCTTCGGTGACGTTCTGGATGCCCGACTTGATCTTCGAGGCGTTGTTCTTTTCCAGCTCGTCCTTGAGCGCGGCGATGGCCAGTTCGATGGCTTCGATCGTCGAGGGGTCAACCTTGTCGCCGTGCTCTTCCATCGACTTCTCGGTCGAGTGGATGAGGCTTTCGGCCTGATTGCGGGCTTCGACGAGTTCGCGACGTTCCTTGTCCGCTTCGGCATTAGCCTCTGCGTCCTTGATCATCTTGTCGATGTCGTCATCCGACAGCCCGCCAGACGCCTGGATCGTGATCTTCTGTTCTTTGCCGGTGCCCTTGTCCTTTGCACCGACCGACACGATGCCGTTGGCGTCGATGTCAAAGGTCACTTCGATCTGCGGCATGCCGCGCGGTGCGGGCGGGATGTTCTCGAGGTTGAACTGGCCGAGCAACTTGTTGTCTGCGGCCATTTCGCGCTCGCCCTGGAAGACGCGGATCGTCACGGCATTCTGGTTGTCTTCGGCGGTCGAGAAGACTTGGCTCTTCTTCGTCGGGATCGTGGTGTTCCGGTCGATGAGGCGGGTGAACACGCCACCGAGCGTTTCGATGCCGAGCGACAGCGGAGTCACGTCGAGAAGAACAACGTCCTTCACGTCGCCTTGCAGAACGCCTGCTTGAATCGCGGCACCCATCGCCACCACTTCATCCGGGTTCACACCCTTGTGGGGTTCCTTGCCGAAGAACTTGGTCACTTCTTCGATGACCTTCGGCATACGGGTCATACCGCCCACGAGCACGACTTCGTCGATGTCGGAGGTGGAGAGGCCAGCATCCTTGAGTGCTGCTTTGCACGGATCGAGCGAACGCTTGATCAGGTCACCGACGAGGCTTTCGAGCTTCGCGCGGGTCAGCTTCACAACCATGTGCAAGGGAGTGCCCGAAGACGGGTCCATCGCGATGAACGGCTGGTTGATTTCGGTTTGCGACGAGGAGGAAAGCTCGATCTTCGCCTTTTCGGCAGCTTCCTTCAGGCGCTGGAGCGCCATTTTGTCTTTGGTCAGATCGACGTTGTGCTCTTTTTTGAACTCATCCGCGAGGTAGTTCACGATGCGCATATCGAAGTCTTCACCGCCGAGGAACGTGTCGCCGTTGGTGGATTTTACTTCGAAGAGGCCGTCGTCGATTTCGAGGATGGTCACGTCGAAGGTACCGCCGCCAAGGTCATAGACCGCGATGGTGTGGGTGTCTTTCTTGTCGAGGCCATAGGCGAGCGCGGCTGCAGTCGGCTCGTTGATGATGCGGAGCACTTCGAGGCCCGCGATCTTGCCTGCGTCTTTCGTGGCTTGGCGCTGGGCGTCGTTGAAGTAGGCCGGAACGGTGATGACGGCCTGCGTGACGGGCTCGCCGAGGTAGGACTCGGCGGTTTCCTTCATCTTCTGGAGGATGAAGGCGGAGATTTGCGAGGGCGAATACTTGTCGCCGCTGACTTCGACCCAAGCGTCACCATTGCCGCCGTTGACGACGGAATAGGGCAGGTTCTTCTTGTCTTTGGCGATATGCGCGTCATCCGCGCGGCGGCCGATCAGGCGTTTCACGCCGAAGACGGTGTTCGCGGCGTTGGTGACGGCCTGACGTTTTGCCGGTTGGCCGACGAGGCGCTCTTCGTCTTTGAAGGCGACGATGGAGGGCGTGGTGCGTGCGCCTTCCGAATTCTCGATAACCTTGGGCTGCGAACCATCCATGATGGCGACGCAGGAGTTGGTGGTTCCGAGGTCAATCCCGATAACTTTACCCATTTTCGATCCCTTTCAATTCAAGGCGATGACTCGAGGCGCAGACCCGTTTTGGCATCTTGCCCCGATCCTGTTGGTGGCTCCGGCTTGCCCGTAACCACGCTTCCGGGCGTATATAGGAGCCGGGGTTTGGCGCTGCAAGCGGTGGAGCGGATTCTGACGTGGAGTTTCGTGCGAAATGGTTGATCCTAGGTAAGTTCGGAGCGCGAATGACGGTTTTGGAGATCAAGGGCGTGCGGGTTTACCCCGAGTACCTGATGCGGGAAGCGCAGGAGGCCTTGGTGGCGGATATCCGGCAAGTGGCGAAAAATACGCCATTTTTCTCGCCCGTCACGGCGCGGGGGAAGGCGATGAGCGTGCGGATGACCTCGGCGGGGCG
>RFUP01000156.1 GCA_009922885.1 Paracoccaceae bacterium | reverse complement strand
TCAACTCGGTGCGACTGCGCGAAGCACTGGTTGCACGGCTGATGCAGGAAGAAGCCCCCGATGTGCTCTGCCTGCAAGAGTGCAAGAGCCCCGTCGAGAAGATGCCTTTGGACGCCTTCAAAGCCTTGGGCTACGCGCATGTCGTTGCGCGCGGGCAGAAGGGCTATAATGGCGTGGCGATCCTGTCGAAGATCCCCATGGTGGAAGCGGGAGCGGAGGATTTTGCGGCGCTCGGGCATGCGCGACATGTGGCGGCCAAGCTCGAAAACGGAGTGACCGTGCACAATTTCTATGTGCCGGCTGGCGGCGATATTCCGGATCGCACACAGAACGAGAAGTTCGGCCAGAAGCTCGATTACCTGACCGAGATGCGCGACTATTTCCGCGCGGCACGCCCCGAGAAAGCCATTCTGGTGGGCGATTTGAACATCGCGCCGCGCGAGGATGATGTCTGGAACCACAAGCAGCTTTTGAAGATCGTCAGCCACACGCCTATCGAGGTGGAGCATCTGGCGGAAACGCAGGATGCGGGACATTGGGTGGATATCACGCGGCAAGATATTCCTCAGGGGCTTCTCTATTCGTGGTGGTCCTATCGCGCCGCCGATTGGGATGGCGCGGACAAGGGGCGCAGGCTCGATCATGTCTGGGCCACGCCAGACATTTCCAATGCGGCGCATGGCTCGCGGGTGCTGCGGGCCGCGCGGGGATGGGAGCAGCCTTCGGATCACGCGCCTGTCTTTGCAACATTTGATCTTTAAGCGCCCCTTGGCGATTTCGGCGTGAACGCGCATATAGAGGGCAACGAAAGTGCCCTCAAACGGGAGAGAGAGATGCTCGAATTCGGTAAGGCCGAGGCTGCGGCCCCTGTGAAGGATATCAACGAAGCGGAGTTCATGGCGGAAGTGGTGGAAGCCAGCCGCGAAGTTCCGGTGATCGTGGATTTCTGGGCACCGTGGTGTGGCCCCTGCAAGACACTCGGGCCACAACTCGAAGCCGCCGTCGCGGCGATGAAGGGCCGCGTGAAGATGGTCAAGATTAACGTGGACCAGAACCAGCGCATCGCCGCGCAAATGCGGGTGCAATCGATCCCTACCGTTTACGCATTCTTCGAGGGGCAGCCGATTGACGGGTTCCAGGGGGCTGTTCCAAAATCCGAGATCGACGCTTTCGTGAAGCGCGTGGCCGAAGGCGGCGGCGATGGCGGGCTGGCCGAAGCGGTTGCTGCGGCCGAGGAAATGCTTGCAAATAACGAGTTGCAGGACGCGCTGCAGACCTTCATGGCGATCACCGAGGAAGATGGCGAGAATGCGGAAGCATGGTCGGGAGTGATCCGCACCTATCTCGCGGCTGGCGACGTGGAGCAGGCGGAAGCCACGCTTATTGGTGTGCCTGCGAAAATCGCCACATCCGCCCCGATCGAAGCCGCACGCGCGCAGCTCGCCTTGGCGCATCAGGCCGCAAATGCTGGCCCCGTGGCCGAGCTGCAAGCCTTGGTCGATGCCGATCCGTCCAACCATCAGGCGCGTTTTGATCTGGCACAAGCGCTGCACGCCACGGGCGATGCCGCGGGTGCGGTCGATCAGCTTCTCGACCTGTTCGGGCGGGATCGCGAGTGGAATGACGGTGCCGCAAAGGCCCAGCTTTTCACCATATTTGAGGCCTTGAAGCCCAATGATCCGGTGGTTCTGAAAGGGCGTCGCCGACTTTCCGCGATGATATTTGCCTGATCCCAAAACCGCGCTAGCTGCTCGTTTATGAGAGTGAAGCACCTTCCAGAGATTATCCCTATTTTCCCGCTCCCCGGGGCGGTTTTGATGCCGCGAGGGCGCTTGCCATTGCACATCTTCGAGCCGCGCTATCTTGCGATGCTCGAAGATGCACTCAAGACGCCATCGCGCCTGATTGGCATGATCCAGCCGAGTTTGGGCGAGGGTCCGCGCGGGCCTTCCCTGCACAAGATCGGCTGCGCGGGCCGTGTGACCCAGTTCTCGGAAACCGAGGACGGGCGTTACATGATCACGATTACAGGGATATCGCGCTTTCGGTTGTTGAAAGAAGTTGAAGGCTTCACCCCCTACCGCCGCTGTGCCGTTTCATGGGACGGCTTCGAGAGAGACTTGGGTGGCGAGGAAGCGGACGAAGGGTTCCGCCGCCGCGACTTCTTCGATCTCTTGAGCCGCTTTCTGGAATCGCGCGGGATGTCCACGGATTGGGACAGTCTGAAGGACGCCGACGTGGAGCTGCTGATCAACGCACTCTCAATGATGCTCGACTTCGCACCCGAAGATAAACAGGCGCTTCTGGAAGCCCCCAGCCTTTCCACCCGCCGCGAAACTCTGGTAACACTGATGGAGTTCGCCCTACGCACCGGTGGAGAGGAAAAGCTGCAATGACCGAAACCCTGTTTGACCGCCGGATGCTCGAAGCGCTCGTTTGCCCCAAAACGGGCGGGCGGCTGGAATACGATGCGGAGAAGGAAGAGCTGGTGTCGAAATCCGCGAACCTTGCCTATCCGATCCGCAACGGCATTCCGGTCATGCTGCTGGACGAGGCGCGGGCGCTCGCCTGAGCTTAATCGGCGCTTAACCGAATCTCGTTAGGCAGAAGCTCTGCGTGAAGGAGCCTGCCAAATGCTTACTCAAGCCCTCTATGACCTGCCGCCTGCGGATGAACTGGCGCTGATCCGTGACGAGATGCGTCGGCTCAAGATCCGGGAAGCGGTGTTGCGCCGCTTGGTGCTGGACGATCCCGCACTCCGAACCGGCCATGCTGCGCGGGTGATCGTGCAGGGGCAGAACCGCCGCGAGATCAATCTGGCAGCACTCCCGCCGGAGATTTTCCGCGACAGCCGCTATTGGACCATGCGGGAAACCGAGATGTTGTTCATCGAATGCGCGCCTGCGAAGCCCGCGATCAGCCCCGCATAAGCTCAGGCAGATCGCCCGTCAGCCCGGCCGCTTCCCGCATCAACCCGCGCCGAAGCGACGGCACCGCGTTCACCACGCCCATGCCCACATCACGCACAAGGCGCAGGAAGGGATTGTCGTTCGAAAACAGGCGGTTCGTCAGATCGGTCGTCACGGCAAGGCTTGCGGTATCAAAGCGCCGCCATTGCTCGTAGGCACGTAGCACGGTTTCCGCGCCGATATCCTCGCCCCGCATCTTCGCATCGCGCATCACCTGCGCCAAAGCCGCCACATCGCGGAAGCCGGCGTTCAGCCCCTGCCCCGCAATCGGGTGCATCCCGTGCGCGGCATCCCCCACCAAAGCCATCCGAGGCGCAATGAAACGTTCGGCCAGCGTCAGGTTCAGCGGATAGGTATAGCGGCCGCCCTCAAGCCGGATCTCGCCCAGAAAGTCGCCGAAGCGCGGGCGCAGCATCGCCATATAGGCCGCGTCATCCAGCGCATGAAACGCCGCGGCATTCGCATGGGTTTCAGACCAAACGATCGACGAACGGTTCCCCTTCAACGGCAGAATCGCCAGAGGCCCCGGCGGCATGAAGAACTGATGCGCCACGCCACCATGCGGGCGATCATGGGCAATCGCACACACGAGCGCCGTTTGCCCGTAATCCCAGCCCTGCCGCTTGATTCCCGCGCGTTCCGCCGTGCCGGACTTGCGGCCATCCGCACCAATCAGGCAGCGCCCCGTCAGGCTCTCGCCCGAGGCCAACGTGATCTCTACGCTGGCATGCCCTGCCTTTTGCGCCACCACGGTTTCACTGTAGCGCGTTGTGATCCTGGGATCGGCCTCGATGGCATCCAGAAGGGCGGCCCGCAAATGGCGATCTTCCACCATCTGCCCCATCGCGCCTTCCTCCAACTCGCCCGAGTCGAAATGCAGGTGGAACGGCGAAAGCGCGCCTTCGCCCGCACGCCCATCCGTCACCTTGATCTCCAGCATGGGCTGGGCCTGATCCTGCACCTTGGCCCAAACCCCCAGCGCCCGCAGCATCCGCACCGAAGCAAGCGCCAAGGCGTAACTCCGCCCGTCAAACGCCGCATCCGCCAACTTGGCGCGCGGCGCGGCGTCGATCACAACGGAAGTGAGGCCCGCACGCGAGAGCGCAAGGGCAAGCGCAGGGCCATTCAGGCCACCACCAACGATCAGGACATCGGCATCGTGTTTCATACCGTCAGATATGCGCGCCCAATCAGGATTGTCCATGCGCCTCAGTGCCGCTAGCGTGCCAAGCAACAGCGAGGGAGTAACACGATGACCAACTGGCGTTTCCTGTCAGCCGCCGATCTCGGGCGGCGCATCGGTGCAGGTGAGATTGATCCGGTCGAGTTGACCGAAGCCTTCCTTGAAGCCACCGCCGCCCATGAGGCAGGCTCGCGCATTTATGCCCGCATGACCGAAACGCGCGCCCGCGCCGAGGCCGAAGCCGCCCGCGCCCGCGCCAAAGCCGGCCTTCGGAAAGGCCCGCTCGATGGCGTGCCGATCTCGTGGAAAGATCTTTTCGATACCGCAGGTGTCACCACCGAGGCCGGCTCGAAACTCCTCGAAGGCCGCGTGCCCTCCGCAGATGCCCGCGTTCTCGCCACCGCCACGGCGCAGGGCCTCGTTTGCTTGGGCAAGACCCATATGACCGAACTGGCCTTCTCCGGCTTGGGCTACAATCCCTCCACTGCCACCCCGCCCAACATCCACGACCCCGAACGCGTTCCGGGCGGCTCTTCCTCCGGCGCCGCCGCCAGCGTCGCGCATGGGCTCGCCGCCATCGGCATCGGCTCCGATACGGGCGGTTCGGTGCGCGTGCCTTCGGGCTGGAACAGCCTCGTTGGCCTCAAAACCACCGCTGGCCGCGTTTCGCTCGAAGGCGTGGTGCCGCTTTGCGAAACCTTCGACACCATCGGCCCCTTGGCCCGCACCGTCGAAGACGCGGCCCTCATGCTCGCCGCTCTCGAAGGCGGCAAACCCGCCGATCTGGAAGGCGCATCTCTTAAGGGCGCCCGCTTTGCGGTGCTGAAAGATATCGTGCTCGACGGGCTGGAAGACGGCCCCGCCAAAGGCTTCGCTCGCGCGCTCGAAGCTTTCGAGAAGGCTGGGGCAAGCATCGAAGAAATCTCCGCGCCGGAAGTCGTGGAAGCCATGGCCAACGCAGGCCCTCTCTTCACCGCCGAAGCTTATGGCACATGGAAGCACCTCATCGAGGCGCATCCCGAGAAGATGTTCTCCGAAGTGCTGGGCCGATTCCGTGGTGGTGCCGAGGTGAAAGCCGCCGATTACGTCGCCCTCTGGCAAGCGCTCCACCGCCAGCGCGCGGCATGGAACGCTCGGATCGCGGGCTTCGATGCCGTGCTCATGCCCACCATCGCCATCGAACCGCCGAAGATCGCCGATTGCGCCGCTGACGGGTCCTATTTCACCGCCCGCAATCTCTTGGCGCTGCGTAACACCCGCGTTGGCAACCTGATGGCCTCTGCGGCAGTTACCCTGCCCACGGGGGTAAACTGGGGTGGCGTTATGCTTCTGGGCTTGGGCGGCAGTGAAGAGCGCCTTCTGCGCGTCGCGGCAGCGGCGGAAAAGGCGCTCGCTTAAAGGCAGGTCTCGGGGCGGAACTCCGGCGGGATGGTATCCACACCATCCAGTAGGAGGTCCGCCATCACCCGCGCCACGCCCGCGGCCATCCCAAATCCGATCTTGAACCCGCCGTTCGCGATGAACTCGCCCGGCCTGTCGGGATGCGCTCCCAACACCGGTGCGCGCGAGCGTGCCCGTGGCCGCACCCCTGCCCAACGGTCAATCACCGGAGCCTCCGCCAATGGCGGAACCAAGGCCCGCACTTTCGCGATCATCGCATCCAGCTGCACATCCGTGCTTTTCGGATCGCCATAGCTGTTCTCGCTGGTTGACCCCACCGCCACCGTCCCATCGGCATGCGGGATCACATGAAGCGTTTCGATGAAGAGCTGCGGAAGCTCCGCCAATCCGTCGGCACGGAATAGTGCGGATTGCCCCTTCACACCCGACCCAAAACTCCGCGCCCGCCCTTCGGAAAGCGCCTGCAAACCCGCAACG
>RFUP01000155.1 GCA_009922885.1 Paracoccaceae bacterium | reverse complement strand
TGCAGGTAACCACCAAGAGCGGGCGTTCGCCCCATTTGGGATCCGGCACGCCGATGGCGGCGGCCTCAGCCACGCCCGCGACCCTGCTGGCAAGATTTTCCAATTCTAGCGAAGAAACCCATTCCCCGCCGGTCTTGATTACATCTTTCAATCGGTCAGTGATATGGAGCGTCCCACGCTGATCGAACCGCCCTACATCGCCGGTATGTAGCCAGCCGCCATGCCAAAGTGTCTTCGTACCCTCTTCGTTCTTCAAGTAGCCTCGGGTAAGCCAAGGCGCACGGGCGACAATCTCTCCTGTGGACTTACCATCGCGTGGCAGGTCGTTCATCTCCGAATCGACGACCCGAATTTGAACCATCGGCGCGGGTTTGCCAGTCGCTATCCGAACATCGATCAGCGCATTGGAGGCTCGCGTCGCCATCATGTCAGCCACAGTCAGGAAAGGACAGGTCTCGGACATGCCATAAGCCGCGTGAAGGTCGACGCCGCGCGCGAGCGCCTGCCGCGCCAGCCCCTCGGGCAGGGCAGAGCCGCCGATGATGACTTTCCAGCGGCTCAGGTCCGTTGCTACAGCCTCCGGCGCGTTCAGCAGCATCGCAAGGATCGTCGGCACACAATGCGAGAAGGTCACGCCATGCTCGGCAATCAATCCTAGAAGGTGCGCGGGCTCATAACGCCCCGGATAGACCTGCTTGAGCCCCATCAGCGTTGCGACGTAAGGAATGCCCCAGCCGTGAACATGGAACAACGGCGTGATCGGCATGTAGACATCGCCGCGGTTCAGCCCGCCGCCGGGGATCGGACCCAGGCCCGATGCCACTGCTAGCGTGTGGAGCACGAGCTGGCGCTGCGAATAGGTGACCCCCTTAGGGTCGCCCGTCGTGCCCGTGGTGTAAAACAGTGTAGCGCGAATATTCTCGTCGAAATCGGGGAAGTTGCTGACCGACGTAGCTGCGTCTAGAAGGGCCTCATACTCTCCTGCTGCCTTCACACCTGGGGGAGTTTGGCCATCATCGCACATTAACACCAGCCGCCAGGGACGTTCGATCCGGCCCGCGATCTCCATGAGCAGCGGCAGAAAATCGACATGGCACAGGATCAGGTCATCCTCAGCATGGTTTATCGTGTATAGGATTTGTTCCGGCGACAGTCGGATGTTCACTGTGTGTAAGGTGGCTCCGATCATGGGCACGGCAAAGAAGCATTCCAAATAGCGGTGGCTATCCCAGTCAAGTACCGCGATAATGCTGCCTTCGCCAGCTCCGAGAGCACGCAAAGCTCCGGCTACACGCCCAATCCGCCAGGCGAATATACTATAGTCGTAGCGCATGGTGTCGGCATGAACGATTTCCTGTCTAGGCGCATAAGAAAGCGCCGTGTTCAGAATCTGCTTGATCAACAGAGGATAGTCATAGGCAATCATGTGCATCTCCAGTTTCACAACTTATGTCACTACAAATTAGCGTCGCGCAAACAACAAAAAACCAGGCTTTGCCCCGATCTAGATCAGCCCATGCCCGACCCATAATTAAAACACACCCAATATGTCTACTATAGTTGTTTGCCCAAAACGGCGCTTTCCCTGAAACTGCAAACAGCCTGTAAGGAGGAACGAGGTGTATCGCATCATACTGACGCGCCTGGCGCAAGGTTTGCTAACCTTGCTACTGGCATCAATTATCATTTTTGGCGCTACCGAGATCCTTCCTGGCGACGTGGCCGAGGCAATTCTTGGGCAAAGTCGCACGGAAGAAGCGTTGGCCACACTGCGCGAGGAAATGGGCCTGAACCGCCCAGCCATCGTTCGATATTTTGACTGGCTCGGCGGAATGTTGCAGGGCGATCTGGGCACCTCGCTGGCGACAAAGCGTCCCGTGGCCGACATGATCGAAAGCCGGATGTGGAACACGCTACGGCTAGCTCTGCTGGCGGCCGCAATCTCTGTTCCGCTGTCCTTAGCGCTCGGTCTTTGGTCGGCGATTCGTGCTGGCGGCCGCGTCGACAAGACGCTTGCCATGACCACGCTCGCGCTTATTGCGGTGCCCGAATTCTTTATTGGCCTTATCCTGATGAAGGTCTTCGCAGTTGAGCTAAAATGGTTATCTGCCTCTGCCAATACCCGACCCTATTTCGATTTCTGGCAGAATTTCCGCGCCCTTGCCCTGCCCGTTGCCACGCTCAGCTTTGCGGTTATTGCGCATATGATGCGGATGACACGCTCCTCGGTAATCAACATCTTTACATCTCCCTACCTGGAAATGGCCGCGCTCAAGGGCCTGCCGAAGCGCCGCCTTGTGGTGCGTCACGCGCTGCCCAATGCGCTGTCCCCTATCCTGACCGTGATCGCCCTGAACCTCAGCTACATGGTGTCCGGTGTGATCATCGTTGAAACCGTGTTCGGCGTCCCGGGCCTGACCCGTCTGCTGGTCGATGGCGTCACGCTGCGGGACATCCCGCTGATCCAGGCCTGCGCCATGATCTTCGGCGCTGTCTATATCCTTCTCAACCTTCTGGCCGATGTACTTTCCATTATGGCCAATCCGCGCCTGAGGTATCCGAAATGAGCGACGCAACCGAAATTGCCACACCGCGCGCTTCGGTCTTTGCGGGCCTGCGCCTGACCTGGACCGCCGTTCTTGCGGGTTCCGTCCTGCTGTTCTGGCTGATCCTTGCCCTGTTCGGGCCATGGATCGCCCCCCATGGCGAGGCCGAGATCATCTCGGGCACGACCTTTGCACCAATAGGCGAAGGCGGGTTGTTGGGGACGGACAAGCTTGGGCGCGACGTCTTCTCGCGCCTGATCTACGGGGTTCGCACCACGCTGCTGCTTGCGCTGATAACGACGGTGATCTCCTTTGCCTTCGGCGTGACACTGGGTTTTGCCGCCGCGATCCTCAAGGGCTGGTTCGACATCGTCGTCAGCCGCATCGTCGAGGCCTTCATGGCCTTCCCGTCGACCCTGCTGGCCCTGGTGGTGATCGGCGCATTCGGCACCTCGATCACGGTTCTGGTGCTCACGGTCGGACTGGTGCTATCGACCAGCGTCTTCCGGGTGTCGCGCGCATTGGGCTATGACATTGGCGTCATGGACTTTGTCGAGGCCGCCCGCGCCCGCGGCGAAGGCACCTGGTGGATCCTGACACGCGAGATCCTGCCAAACTCCATGGCCCCGCTGATCGCCGAGTTCGGCCTGCGCTTCACGTTTTCCATTCTGTTCCTGTCGGGTCTGTCCTTCCTGGGCCTGGGCGTTCAGGAACCCGCCGCCGACTGGGGATTGATGGTGCAGGAAAACGTGGGCGGCCTGTTCCTTGGCTCCTCCGCCGCGCTGATCCCCGCCGCCTGCATCGCCTCGCTGACCGTATCCATGAACCTGCTTGTGGACTGGTTCCAGCAGCGTCAGCAGGGTGAAACCGTTCTGGAGAAGATCGACCAATGAGCGATATCCTGACAATCAAGAACCTGCGCGTCGAGGGCCGCCCGCCCGGGGGCGCCTACGTCCCGATCGTGAAGGGTGTGTCGCTGAACGTGGCCAAGGGCGAGGTGCTGGCCCTGATCGGCGAAAGCGGGTCAGGAAAGTCCACGATCTCGCTGGCCTCGATGGGCTTTGCCCGGCCCGGTTGCCGCATCGCGGGAGGAGAAATCTGGCTGAACGGGCGCGACATTATGAAACTGTCGCCGCAGGATCGCCATGCGCTGCGCGGTGACGAGGTGTCCTATGTCGCGCAATCCGCCGCCGCCAGCTTCAACCCCGCGCTGCGGATCGGCAAGCAGGTGATCGAGGCGCCGCTGTGGCATGGCGCAGGCGATGCCGCGACCCTGACCGCCACAGCCGTCGATCTTTACCGCAAGCTGGATCTGCCGAACCCCGACAGCGTGGGCGAAAAGTTCCCGCATCAGGTTTCGGGCGGGCAGTTGCAGCGTCTGATGGCGGCGATGGCCATGTCCTGCGGGCCGGATTTGCTGATCCTTGACGAGCCCACCACCGCGCTGGACGTGACTACCCAGATCGAGGTGTTGAAAGCCTTCAAGGATATCATCCGTGATCAGGGCACGGCGGCGATCTACGTCACCCATGATCTGGCTGTTGTAGCGCAAGTGGCGGATCGAATTCTTGTGCTGAAGAACGGTGAAATGGTCGAGGAAGGACCAACTGCCCAGATCCTGCATGACCCGCAGCACGAATATACCCGCATGCTGATGGATGCCGTCCGGCCCGCGCCGCATCTGGTCGACCACGTTGACGCCAGCGCGGCGCAAGCGCCCGTCATTTCGGCGCGAAACATCACGGCAGGCTATGGGGCGCTGACCATCCTGTCGGATGTATCAGTTGATGTCCCTGCGGCATCGGTTGTGGGGGTGATTGGTGAAAGCGGCTGCGGGAAAAGCACGCTGGCGCGGGTCGTCGCCGGTCTGACGCCGCTGCGGGAGGGAGAAATTAGGCTCGATGGGAAGGTTGCCGCGCCCAGCGTGAAGGATCGACCGCGCGATTCGCTCAAGGATTGTCAGATCGTGTTCCAGATGGCCGATACCGCGCTGAACCCGCGCCAGCGGATCGGTGATATCCTGGGCCGCCCGCTGGAGTTCTATCAGGGCCTCAAGGGTCGCGCGCGGGTCGAAAAGGTGGGCGACCTTCTGGAACTGGTCGACTTGCCGCGCAGCTTTGCTACGCGTTTCCCGGGCGAATTGTCGGGCGGGCAGAAGCAACGCATCAACCTCGCCCGTGCGCTGGCCGCCGACCCCAAGGTGATCCTGTGTGACGAGGTCACCTCGGCGCTGGATACTGTTGTCGCGGCGGGGGTGATCGAACTTCTGAAATCGCTCAAGGACAAGTTGGGCGTGGCCTATATGTTCATCAGCCATGACCTTTCGACCGTTGCCTCCTTCGCGGATGAAGTTGTGGTGCTCTACGCCGGGCAGGTGGTCGAAAAGGGACCGTCGAAGGTTGTCTTCAGCCCGCCTTTTCACCCCTATACCAAACTGCTCCTCTCCTCGGTCCCCGAGATGCGTCAGGGCTGGCTGGAAGGGGTGGCCGATACCGGCGAAGCCAAAGCCGCCAGCGCCGGAAGCGTTGTCATCGGCGCCAAAGGCTGTCCCTTTGCCAATCGGTGCACCCATGCCATCGTTGGTACATGCGATGTCACGCCACCACCGGTCCGAACATTGCCCGGCGAACTGGAAATCGCCTGCCATCTGCCAATCGAAGAAATGCCATAGCGAATTATCGTTCAGACCATGGGTTCGATTGGCCCGCTTACATGAAAAAAGGGAACTTCTAAGAAATTAACCAACCAAAAATCTGACAGGAGGAATATCAATGAATCTCAGACCTGATCCAACCTTTCACGCCACACCCCGGCTCGCCATGGAGGCTCCGGCGGAAAAGCTGGCCTTCACCCTGATGCTCAGCCCCGATGGCTCGCAACCCGATGGCCTTGCCATTGTCGATGTGGACCCGAGTTCCAAGACCTTCAGTCAAATCGTTCATCAGGTGATCATGCCCAATACGGGCGACGAATTTCACCACTTTGGCTGGAACGCCTGTTCGTCAGCGCTTTCACCGCTGTCAGGTCACGCCTTCCTTGAGCGGCGCTACCTGATCATCCCCGGCATCCGCTCCTCGCGCATCTACATCATTGACGTGAAGGAACCGCTGAAGGCCAAGATTCACAAGATCATCGAACCCGAAGAGGTCTTTGCCAAGACCGGCTATTCCCGCCCTCACACCATCCACTGTGGCCCCGAGGGCATCTATGTCAGCACGCTTGGTGGCGGCGGAGTGGATGGCACCGATGGCCCTCCGGGCATCTTCATCCTCGATTGTGAGACCTTCGACATCCTTGGCCGTTACGAGATGGACCGGGGAGAGCAGGACAAGCACTATGATTTCTGGTGGAACCTGCCGCGTGACTACATGGTCAGCTCCGAATGGGGTCTGCCGCCGCAGTTCGAGAACGGCATCGTGCCCGAAGACCTTCTGTCGAACAAATATGGCCACAAGATCCACTTCTGGAAGCTGCGCGACCGCAAGAACGTCCAAACGATCGACCTCGGCGCTG
>RFUP01000154.1 GCA_009922885.1 Paracoccaceae bacterium | reverse complement strand
GTTGCCGCCATAGGGCGCGAGGGTCAGATACAGCGCAAGGATGTCCTGTTTTGACAGCCGCCTTTCAAGCGCCAAAGCCAGACGGATCTGGCGCAACTTGCCCGCCCATGCTCCCGTTGTGCCATCCTCAAGCAAGCGCGCGACCTGCATTGTCAGCGTCGAGGCCCCCGAAACGGTCCGGCCATGGCGCAGCGCCTGCCAACCCGCCCGAAGCGTGGCGCGTGGATCAAGACCACCGTGTTCAAAAAATCGCTTGTCCTCGTATGCGATCAGCATCCGGTAAAACAACGGGTCGACCTGCTCTGGTGACAAGGCCATGCGCCAGAACCCATCCTCGACCGTATAGGCACGCAGCAGCGCACCGGTCCTGTCCCGCACCTCGTCAGAGGTGGCATGAACCAGCACGGGACTCTCGGTTGCGGCAATCCACCGGTCGATCCCATCCCGGGCCATGGCCCCTGCCCAAAGGACAAGGGCCAGCACCAGCAGCCCGTGCCTCATGGCAGAACCGTGATGGTGCCGCTGGCGGTGGTGGCGCGGTAATCCGGACGATACATGTCTTCGACCAGCGCGGCAGGGTGATGGAAGGTGCCCGGCGATACGGCGCGCAGGACATAGGCCAGCCGGATCGCGCCATTGCCGCGTTGCGTGACGGCGGCCAGAAACCGTTCGGTGCGGAATTCGGCGTGGTCGGCCTGCGTGGTTTTCAGCCAGTCCAGCGCCCTCAGGTCCCCCGATCGCAACAACGACGGATTGTCGATCTCAAAGCCAGCAGGCAGCGCGTCATCGATCATCAGACGCGCGGGTGTATCCTCGGCGGGCCGGACGGTCAGCACCGCCACGATGCGCGTGCCTGCCTTGACGGTGTCGCCCAAGGGCTGCCCCTCCATCGAGAAATATTCCCGCGTAATGCCGTAACCATATCCTCCGGCCTCCGTGGCCCCCTCGGGTACGCCCAGCGTGGTCAGGGTGACATCGGTGGCTTGCGCAGACGTGTTGGTGATCCGCATAGGCTGCAAAACCCTGCCAGCCAGCCGTTTTATCAAAGGCCCCTGATGCGGCAGGCCATCCACGGACACTCCGGACACGGCGGGGTCGCGCACCATGGCATGGGCCGCCAGCAAGGCCCAGCCCTGTTCCTGCGTGGACAGTCTTGTGCCGGTGGCTGTACTGATCCGCTCTGCCAAGACCGCCCGGTCAACGGCTTCGGTCTGCACCTCGACGGCCAGCGACAAAACAGCTGCGGCATCTCGCAGGGCACTGCCATAGTCGCTGCGATACATTTTCCCGGCGTCGCCGTCGTTGTGTTCCGCGATCCGGGCCGCCGCGCGGGCAAACAGGGCATCGGCCCGCGGCTGATCGCCATAGGCCGCAAGCGCCGCGCCCAGTTGCGCCAAAGCCAGCGGTGTTGCGAAATTCCCGGCACGCTCGTCGGCGTAATATCGCAGGTCACCCACCGACGCCCGGCCTTCGCGGGCCAGCACCATCAGCGCATAGGCCAGTTCCTCGCCGCCGCTATCGAAGTCGGAGGCGTAGTTCACCTGATTGCGGAGGTTGTCGATGGCTTGGCGGAACGCGTTGTCCGGCACAGCATGGCCTCCGGCGCGGGCGCGGCTCAGAAAGTCGGTGACATAGGCATCGAGCCAGAGATCGCCGCTATCGGGAGACCAGAGGCCGAAAGCGCCATTGGCCGACTGGCGGGACAGAACCTTGGCGACGGCTTGATCGATGCGCGACGCGATGCGCGCAGCGCCCCCCATGCCCAAGGCCTCGGCCACATCGCCAAAGGCCAGAAGCGGCATGGCTTGGCTGGTGACTTGCTCGGTGCAGCCATAGGGGTAACGATCAAGCTGCGCCAAAAGAGCGGGTGCATCGAAACGGGCGAGAGGGCCAGCCGTGAGCACGGCTTCGCCAGTGCCCTGCTTCATCCCCGAGAAGACGTTCTCGTCCAAGGTGAAGGTCGCCCCTGGAGCCAGCGAGAGGCGCTGGGTGTCAGCGACTTCGGGATCATTGTCGCGCACGGGGATCGTCAGGGTTTTGAGGAGTTGTTTGCCATCCGGCGTGGTGAGCGCCACGCGGAGCGTGTGATCGCCCGGCTCGGCGGCAAGGATCGGCACCGAAAGCGTTGCCTTGGCCTTTTCTTCTAGCATGAGGCCAGAGGGAATGGAGGCCGCATCAAGGGCGACCCCACTACCTGACACATCAAGGCCCATGCGGCCCGTCGGGCCAGAGGCATGGACGATTTCCAAGAGGAGCCGCGATTGGTCGCCCGGGGCAAGGAAGCGCGGCAGCGAGGCGGTCACGACAACGGGATCGCGCACCAGAACCTCCGCTTCCGCTTGGCCCACACCCGTGGGAGACCACGCAACGGCCATCAGGCGCACAGTGCCGTTGAAGCTCGGCATATCGAACTGCACCTCGGCGCGGCCATCTGGGCCCACGGCAATCGGGCCGCTGAAATAGGCCACAAGCTCTTCGGTGGGCGGCGGGCTTTCCATCCGCATCTGGGCGCTCGCATCTCCGCCAGAGCGGACTTGGCCCATCGCGCCGTTCATCCCGTCAATCAGGCGACCGTAAAGGTCGCGCATCTCCACACCGAGGCGGCGCTGGCCGAAATAGTGCTTCGAAGGGTCGGGGGATTTGAAGGCTGTGAGGTTGAGAATGCCCAGATCGACAGCTGCAACCGTGACATAGGCGGTTTCCCCTGCCGCGATCCCGTCGACCACGAGCGCGGCTTGCAACGGCGCACGGGGATCGGAGGTTTCGGGCACATCGAAGCGCACTTGCAGGGCTTTCGCGCCGGGATCGACGGCGGCATGGGCGAGGCCCAAGGCGCGGGTGGGATTGCGGCCTGCGGCCACATCCATCGGGCGGATCACCGTGGCGGTCACATAAGCGCCTGTGCCCCAGTCATCGGTGACGGGAAGGCGGATCAGGTTCTCGCCTTCGCTGACGTTTACGGTTTGCATGGCGATCAGGCGGTTCGAAAGGACTTGCACCACGGCCACCCCTGCCGCGCGCGGCACGAGGCGGAGCACCGCTTCGTCACCTGCCTTGTAGGAGGATTTATCGAGGCTCAACTCCAGCATGTCGGGCGTGCTGGCGGCATCAGCCGATACGGCCCAACCCGCGTAGAAGCTGCGCGAGGCAGAAACATAATCGCCGTCGGTGCGCTCCACGACCAATTCGTAGCGCCCCCATTCGACGGCACCCGACACGTCAACAGGCACCGCACCCAACAAGGCCTCGCCTCGCGCAACCGGTTTGCGGCGCGTGACGGGCTCCCAGTTCCACGACCCGTAGGACTGATACCACTGATAGCGGGTTTCGATCTTGTTCAGCGTCCATTGCACCTTCATCGCCTGCGGGGCCAGATCGGGGCCAAGAGCGATGACCTTGAGCGCAGCTTCGGAGTTCTCCGCCACTTCATCGCCGTCAAACGCGGGTTTGATCCCGATCACAGGCATATCCGATGCGACTGCGCGCGTGATCCGGCGCTCGACCGGGCGGCCGGAGCCTTCTGCCACGCGGATGCGGAATTCGGCTTCTAGCGGGCGATCCACCTGACCGGGGGTCGGGTAGAAGACATCGAGTTGCAGATTGCCCTCGGCATCGGTGACGCCATTGGCGATGCGGTCCATCACGGGAGAGAAACGCTCGTCTTGCAGGCCGAAGGTCCAACCCTCCCAGCCTTTGAGGGCCTTTGCTTCGCGCAGGATCACATCGCCTTCCACGTTCAGATCAGCGCCGGGAGCGCCAAAAAGATAGCGGGCGGAGATTTCCAAAGGTGCCGGAACAGCAAGCGAAAGCGGGCCTTCGGGAAGGGTAAGGTCGAAGTCGATCCGCTCGGGCAGAAAATCCTCGACGAGGAGCTTCGTCTGCGCCAGCGGCGCGCCATTGGCGTCGGCGCGCATTTCCAGCCGGTAAGTTCCGCGCGGGGCGGTGCTGCCAATAGGCAGGCCGAAAACATAGCCGCCGGCCTGCTCGCCCTCGGCCAAATGGCGGGAATATTCGACGCCATCGGGGCGGAAAAGAACGGCTGTCATCGGCAAACCGTTGATCGCTCTTGCTGTGCCATCGCGTGCCAGAACCGTGGCGTGGATGGTTTCGCCTGCGCGATAAGCGCCGCGATCCGTGGCCAAGAATACATCGACGGGCGGGGCGGGTTCGGCGCCTTCAACGCCACGATCCGACAGATCGAAAGCGGGATCGGTAAGCGAGAGGAAGGTGATGTCTTCGCCCCCGTCCTCGACCATGACGAGCGCAGGCGAGGCCGCACCAAGGCCTCGCGCCAGACCGGCTTCGAAACGCGCATGCCCCTCGCCATCGGTTTCAACTTCACCCAGAACGGCATTGGTGCGGCTCAGGAGCGTCACCTTGGCCCCCGCTTTCGCTTTGGCATCCGAGAGCGCGCGCACCATCACATGCACCCCATCCGCGCCTTTGAGCGTTGCCACGCCCAGATCGGACAGCACAAACCACTGGATAGCGGCGGGCTTGTCATAGGGGTCTGAGCCCGGCACACGGGCCGAAACCACATAAAGCCCTGGCGCGCGGCCCTTCAATGCTTCGTCCATCGGCAAGCGCGTGAGCATCTCGCGGTTCACTTCCATCTGGACGGTGGCTTTCCCCTGCCAGAGCGGTTCGGCAAGGTCGCTGCGGAAATCGCTCATTTGCCAATAGTCGATGCTATTGGCGAAGATGCCATTGCGGATCGCGGCAACCACATTGCGGTCGGATACGGCGAAAAGCTCCAGATCAAGTTCGGTCACGTTCACGGTTTCAACGGGCAAGCCAGCATCAGGGGTTTTGGGCAGCACATAGGTTCGGCCGGGGAAGGCCACTTGGGGCGAGCGGTCGCGCACATACATTGCGAGCGTGACATCTTTCACCAGAACCTCGCCGCTTGCCGCCGGAAGCCCCGCGCGGAACGTGGCCTGATAGCGCGCACCATGTTCCACGCCGCCAAGGCAGAGCGTATTTCCCGAGGCTTCGACCGAAAGCTGGGAATTTGGCAGTTTGACATAGGTACTGTAATCAACGCCCGCCTTCACCAGCGGCTCGGAGAAATCGGCGCAGATGCGGGGATTGGCGCTATCGGATTCAACGCGATGTTCTGTGATCCGGAAGCCATACTTGGCGATGGCCTTCTCTAGCGCTTCCGAGATTTCCTGCCGTGGTTGGATCGCTTCTGCAAGGCGGAGCGCACGGATCGTGTCGCGGCCTCTGCCGGAGGTTTCCAGCGCTTCGGCCATCACGTGCAGCGCAGTAACGCGCAGGCCGTCATTTCCTGCTCTCAGGTATCCGTTGATGGAGGCAAGCAGCCCACGGTCGAGCATCTTTTGCTGTTCCGTGCCGCCGCGCCCGCTCAGGATCAGCGAAAGGCGCGCGTATTCGGTCCAGTGATCCCCCTGATCGCTTTGAGTGATGGCCGATCCCATCCAGCGCATCGCATTCGTCACATCTCCGGCTGCGCGGCGCTCCTCGGCGGCAGAAAGCATCTGCTCGATTGTCCATTGGCCCGAGGGATGAACACCGCCGATTGCACTTGCCGCCGATTTCGCAGCCGCCGGGGTGACTGTGATCGGCATCTCGAAGGACAGCGTTGCAAAGCATGACAAGTTCGTGGCCAAGCACAGCCTTGGGGTTGTTCTGGCCTCGGACGAAGCGGGCAACGAAGGTCCGCGTTCGTCTCCGGTACAGGTGCGGACAAAGGGTCCCGACAGAGATGCACCTGAGCCGCCGCAAAACTTGTCCGCTATTCCTAGCGAAGAGGACTTTGGCCGAATCGTCCTGAAGTGGAATGCGCCTATCGCGGATGCTGACGGCGGAGAATTGTCGGGTCTTGACCGTTTCGTTGTGTTTCGCTCCAAGGGTGGGAATAGCTCGTTTGTCCCGATTGATACCCTCGACGTTTCTTTGCGGGAATATACCGACCAGGACCTCGAGGCTCTCACGAATTACGTATATACCGTTTCAGCGTTGGATGAGGCCGGAAACGAAAGCGTTCGCGCTCAGTCGGTGCAGGTGCGCACTGAGGGCCCCGATCAGGTGGCACCTGCGGCTCCTCAGAACCTTTCAGCGGTGGCCGACGAG
>RFUP01000153.1 GCA_009922885.1 Paracoccaceae bacterium | reverse complement strand
ACCATCGACGAGCTGAAGGCATTACTGACCAACCAGCCTGAGGTCATGAATGACGCTGGTGAGATGGTCGCTAATACCGAGCCATTCATCACACCCTGGCCCGAGCAGGGTTGATTGAAAGAATCCTTCGATTACAATTAGACTATCTAGAACTAGTCCACTGTGTCATACATCGGGAGACAACCAGCCCGTGGACAGAACCGTGAGATTGATGACATCTCGGGCTCTTTTAACGGGACGTTAACATCATTTGATCTTGAGGTAAGCGGCACTGCTGTTTACCCAGCAAGCACTAGCCAGCTGGTTGTTTCCGTTGGTGGTGTGATCCAGAACCCCAGCGTTGACTATACCGTATCGGGTAATCAGATCACCTTTACCACGGCTCCGGCTAGTGGTTTGGACTTCTTCGCCATCATGCAAGGCGACGCGGTCGATATCAACACACCGGCTGATGGCTCGGTTACTGAGGCGAAACTAGCTTCAAACTTCACTGGAGCGACAGGTGGTGCAGGCAACCACGTATTTCTCCTTAATGAGCAGGCTGTAGATACTGACTATACGATTCCGACTGGGAAGAACGCTGGGCCGCGCGGTTGGCTAACGAACCTTCGCCACAGGCCACCATGCGGGAGGCTAATCCTCAGCAAATTCCTCGCAACCATTTGGTCGAGGAGGCTTTGCAGGCGGGCGCGCGTGGCGATTATTCAGTTTTCAACAGACTGTTGGAAGCGGTGACGAAACCTTTTGACCCACGGCCCGAATTCACTTGGGCGCGGGTGCCTGCAACGCCGGAAAACGCCGTACAGCGCACCTTCTGCGGAACCTGATCACGCCTCGGATTTGGCCAAGGCCTCCAGCTCGGCAGCCTTGCGCTCGACCTGTTCGACGATGTGCTCGATCATCTGCTCATTGCCGAGCTTGTGGCTTTGCTTGCCCGCGAGATAGACCATCCCTGCCCCGTTCCCACCGCCCGTGAAGCCGACATCGGTCATCAGCGCTTCGCCCGGCCCGTTCACCACGCAGCCGATGATGGAGAGGCTCATCGGGGTCTTGATATGTTGGAGGCGCATTTCGAGGGCCTCCACAGTCTTGATCACGTCGAAGCCCTGACGGGCGCAGGATGGGCAGGAGATAATATTCACACCACGATGGCGCAAACCGAGGGACTTCAGGATTTCGTAACCGACCTTCACTTCCTCAACCGGATCCGCCGAAAGCGACACGCGGATCGTATCGCCGATGCCCATCCACAGGAGGTTGCCGAGGCCAATCGCGGATTTGATCGTGCCGGACATCAGCCCCCCCGCTTCGGTAATCCCGAGGTGAATGGGGGCATCGGTGGCGTCGGCGAGCATCTGGTAGGCCGCAGCCGCCATGAACACGTCTGAGGCTTTGCAGGAAATCTTGAATTCGTGAAAGTCGTTGTCCTGAAGGATCTTGATGTGATCGAGGCCACTTTCCACCATCGCGTCGGGCGTAGGCTCGCCGTATTTTTCAAGCAAATGCTTTTCCAAAGAGCCGGCATTTACGCCAATGCGGATCGAGCAGTTATGATCCCGCGCGGCCTTAATAACCTCACGCACACGCTTCTCATCGCCGATATTGCCCGGATTGATCCGCAAGCAGGCCGCCCCCGCTTCCGCCGCTTCAATCCCACGGCGGTAATGGAAGTGGATATCAGCCACGATCGGCACAGGGCTTTCGCGAACGATCTCTTTGAGCGCCTTCGCGGATGCTTCGTCCGGCACAGAGACACGCACGATGTCCGCACCTGCTTCGGCCGAGCGGATCACCTGATCCAGAGTGCCTTTGACATCCGTGGTCAGGGTGTTTGTCATCGTTTGCACCGTGATCGGTGCGTCGCCGCCCACAGGAACCGAGCCAACCATGATCTGACGCGACTTCCGCCGCTCGATGTTTCGCCACGGACGGATATGGTTCAAAGACATGCGATTTCCCCAGCCACTTTCTTAGTGGCTAAATAGGACGTCCCGGAGGGCGCTGCAATTACTCGCGAGCAGGTGCGACGAGCGAAGCATCCGCAACGGTCTTGGCAAAATCCTGATCGACGGCCGGATCTGCCAGGGCGTAAGTTTCGGAAAGGTTGGACGCGTCCAAAGCAAGGTTCGACGTTACCGTACCACGCGGACCTGCGGGTCCGTAATGCTGGCCGTTCACGGCGAAATAGACTGCACCGGATTCACCAACACGCAAGACAGGCGCTTCTTCAAGAGCAGGCACCACCCAACGGTCGCCGGCTTCCATGATGCCTTCAAAGATCACGCTGCCATCTGTAGCTCTCACACGCACCCAAGCCGGACGCACAGCGACAAGCTCAAGCTCCGGTACCAGGCCTTCATTAACCTGCGGTGCACCAACGACGACGGGCGATAGAGGAGCAGCAGTTTGGGCAGCAGCGAAAGTTCCTAGCGCGTCGGGATCGAGTGTCGAGATGGGCGCATCGCGTGCCACGAGAACAGGAACGTCGAGTGCCTGAGGGCGATAGATCCGATCCAGAGAGTCGGTGGGGGGCGTGAACACGCCAACTGCGTTCTTTGCGGCAATGGCGACCGTATCATCCGTCTCGGTCGTCTTGGGCTTTGCTGCAGCCAGGGGATCCAGATCGGCCAGAACTGTCGGCGTATTCTCCACGGGCGCGAAGGTTACGCGCTGGATTTCGTTCAGAACAGTCCAGCCACCGAAGCCGAGCGTTCCGATCAACGCGATCAGAACCGCGATAGAGCCAATTGCTCCAGGCTCAACGCGCGAAAGCCAGCTTTCACGCGCCGGTATAAACGGGGTCGCGGGCATGGCAATCGGATCACGGTCTGCAGGCAGAACACGCTGCGTCTTCCGAATGGACGAGGCCTCTGCGGACATGCCATGCGCCAGAGAGAAGCCACTTTCCTTGCAGAACAATTCGAAGGCCATATCGGGGTTCATGCCCAGATAACGAGCATATGACCGGACGTAGCCCGCGATGAAGCCGGGTGTATCAAACGCCCCTGGATCGCAGTTTTCGATAGCGGCAATGTAGTTCGCGCGGATGCGAAGTTCACGCTGAACGTCAAGGAGGGACTTTCCGAGGGTCGCACGCTCGCCGCGCATTAGGTCTCCCAAACGCACTTCGAAGTCATCAAAACCCTTTGGCTTGACCTCATCCGTTTCCGGAGCTTTGGAAGTCCACCGTCCAATCATACCACCTGCCCCAATCCCCAAGGCCTAAGTCCGAATAATCGATTCGGATTTTGCCTTTTGTTGGACGTAAACTAGCACAGGGCAAGGATATTTGCAGGGTTTTCCGATTTATCCCGCCATATCGGCACGATTCAGCGCACAGGCGGCCCAGAGTTCGTCCATCGAGCGCACGAGCGTGTCGATTTCCTGCTTCCCATGCACTGGTGACGGGGTGAAACGCAGGCGCTCGGTTCCACGCGGAACGGTTGGGAAATTGATCGGCTGGACGTAGATACCGAAGCGTTCGAGAAGCATATCCGAGAGCATTTTTGTATGAACCGGATTGCCGACGATCACCGGCACGATATGGCTGCCATGATCGATAATCGGCAGGCCCATGCCCTTGAGGCGAAGCTTCAATTTGGCCGCCTGTTCCTGATGCAAGTCGCGCAGTTTCTGGCCTTCCGCCGTTTTGAGGAACGCCACGCTGGCGGCCGCGCCAGCTGCCACGGTGGGCGGAAGCGAGGTGGTGAAGATGAAGCCCGGCGCATAGGAACGAATGGCATCGACCATCTTGGAAGAGGCAGCGATATAACCGCCAAAAACGCCATAGGCTTTCGCCAGAGTGCCGTTGATGATGTCGATGCGGTGCATGAGGTTGTCACGCTCCGCGACCCCTGCCCCGCGCGCGCCATACATGCCGACAGCATGCACTTCGTCGATATAGGTCAGGGCGTTGAATTCATCCGCCAAATCGCAAATCTCGCGGATCGGGCCGAAATCACCGTCCATCGAATAGACGGATTCGAACGCGATAAGCTTCGGCGCTGAAGGATCGTCCTTGGAGAGCAGTTCGCGCAGATGCGCGACATCGTTATGGCGGAAAATACGCTTGGCCCCGCCATTGCGGCGGACGCCCTCGATCATCGACGCGTGATTGAGTTCGTCGGAATAGATAATGAGACCGGGGAACAGCTTCGGCAGGGTAGAGAGCGTGGCATCATTGGCAATGTAAGCCGACGTGAACACGAGCGCAGCTTCCTTGCCGTGCAAGTCCGCCAATTCGGCTTCCAGACGCTTGTGATACACCGTGGTGCCGGAAATATTGCGCGTGCCGCCCGAACCCGCACCAGTGGCATCAAGGGCGTCGTGCATGGCTTTCAGCACATCAGGATGTTGGCCCATGCCGAGATAATCGTTGCCGCACCAGACCGTCACCGGAGCTTCAGAGCCATCGGGCTTGCGCCAAGTCGCGTGGGGGAACTGACCCTTCTTCCGCTCGATATCGATGAATGTCCGATAGCGACCTTCTTCGTGGAGTTTGTTCAGGGCGTTATCCAGATGGCTAACATAATCCATCGGCGTTCCTCCAGTCTTGCGGCGGCGCAAAGATGCAACCCAGCCATATATTCAAGATTTGTAGTGGATATAATCTCACTGCTCGCGGAGCAACAGGTAACAGATTGCCACGGGGGTTAATTTGACCTGCATCAAGCTCTCTGGACAGTCTGCGCTGGCCTGTTAGGCTCCTTGCGAAACATAAATTCACGAAAGGAAACGCGATGAGCCTTGATGGTGTTCTCGCTCGGATTGACGATCAATTGGACGACGCCATCGAGCGGCTGAAGGATTTTCTGCGAATCCCTTCGATTTCCACAGACCCGGCCTTCAAATCCGACGTTGACCGCGCGGCCGACTGGATGGTGGAACAGCTCCAAGCCATTGGCGCGACTGCGGAAAAACACCCCACGACGGGGCACCCGATGGTGGTGGGCCACCTTGGTGAAGGCAAGCCGCACCTTCTGTTTTACGGCCATTATGACGTTCAACCGGTGGATCCGCTGAAGCTTTGGCATCGCGATCCCTTCGATCCTGTGCTGGAAGATACGCCGAAAGGGAAAGTGATCCGGGCCCGCGGCGCGGCCGATGACAAGGGCCAATTGATGACCTTCGTGGAGGCCTGCCGCGCCATTATTGCCGAACACGGAAAATTGCCCTGCAAAGTTAGTTTTTTCTTCGAAGGCGAGGAAGAATCCGGCTCCCCTTCCCTCGTGCCCTATCTGAAAGCCCATGGTGACGCCTTGAAAGCGGACCTCGCATTGATCTGCGATACGGGCCTTTACGACAGCAATACTCCCGCGATCACCACACAGTTGCGCGGCCTTCTGGCAGAAGAAGTGATTGTCAAGGCGGCCGATATGGACCTGCATTCCGGCATGTTCGGTGGGATTGCGATGAACCCAATCCGGGTTCTGACGAAAGCTCTTGGCGCTCTGCATGACGATCAGGGGCGCGTGACGCTCGAAGGGTTCTATGATGGTGTGCCGGAATTGCCCGAGGTGGTGCGGGCGCAATGGCAGAACCTTGCCTTTGATCATGCCAAGTTTCTGGGCGATGTCGGCCTCGAAATCCCTGCAGGCGAGCAGGACCGGACGCCTCTCGAGATGATCTGGTCGCGCCCAACGGCAGAAATCAACGGGATTACAGGCGGTTACACTGGGGACGGCTTCAAGACCGTGCTGCCCGCGCAGGCGAGCGCTAAAGTGTCGTTCCGGCTTGTGGGCCAGCAAGACCCCGACAAGATCCACGCGGCTTTCGTGAAGCATATGGAGGCCTATCTGCCTGCCGACTGCACGATGGAATTCCCGATGGGGCGCGGTGCGGGCGCGAGCATGATGCGGATCGAGAACCCGGCCTTTGAAAAGGCGCGTTCAGCGATTTCGAAGGAATGGCCGAAACCTGCCGTGTTTGCAGGCTGCGGCGGTTCGATCCCGATTGCTGGCTTCTTCCAGAACCTCCTTGGCATGGATGTGCTTTTGGCAGGATGGGGTGGTGACGATGACCTGATCCATTCGCCCAACGAGAAGTATGATCTGCGCTCGTTCCATTTGGGCACGCGCTCTTGGGCGCGGGTCATTATGGCTTTGGC
>RFUP01000152.1 GCA_009922885.1 Paracoccaceae bacterium | reverse complement strand
GACGCCCGGCATCGAGGTGCGCCCGATCCGTTTGATCGAGGGTGGGCATGAGGTGAACGAGGTGTTTTTCACCGACGTGCGGGTTCCCTATGGCAACCTCGTGGGCGAGGTCGATAAGGGCTGGACGATTGCAAAGTTCCTCCTCTCGCATGAGCGCACGGGCATTGCCGGTGTTGGTTTCTCGATGCAGGCCTTGGAAGAGGTGAAAGCCTTGGCGCGGAAGATGCGCCGGAATGGCAAGCCGTTGGCGGAAGATCCGCTTTTCGCGGCACGTATCGCGAAGGCTGAAATCGATCTGGAAGCGATGAAGATCACCAACTTGCGGATGCTCTTCAAAGCGCAGGAACAAGGCGCGCCGGGGCCGGAAACCTCGATCCTGAAGATCAAGGGCACGGTCATTCACCAAGAACTGAAGGACCTCGCGCGCCGCGCCTTGGGCCCGGCGGCGGCACCCTTCCCCGGCCATGTGACCGAAGGCAATCTGATGTTCGGGCCGGAGGGTACGGCGCATAACGCGGCGCGGTATTTCAACAACCGGAAGACCTCGATCTTCGGTGGATCGAACGAGATCCAGCGCAACATTCTGACCAAAGCGGCATTGGAGCTCTGAGCGATGGATTTCAATCTGACAGAAGATCGCCGGATGCTGGCGGACAGCTTGGGACGGTTCCTGAGCGAGCAATACCCCGTGGAGCACCGCAACAAGGTGGCCTACGAGTTGCCATGCCACGATGCAGCCAAGTGGGAAGCGATGGCCGAACTGGGCGTAATGGGGGCGTTGGTGCCGGAAGCGGCTGGCGGATTTGGCGGCACGGGGTTCGACATCTCCGTGGTGTTCGAAGCGGCGGGCCGTGTGCTTTGCCCCGAGCCTTTGCTTGGGGCGACGATGGCGGCGCGGGTTCTGGTGGCTGCCGGGGCTGATTGCGAAGACTTGGTTGCGGGTGCTGCGAAATATGCAGCGGCGTTTGGCGAGATCGAAGCGCCCTATGATCTCGCGGGCGTGTCCTGCGTGGCAATCGCAAAGGGCGATGGCTATACGCTTTCGGGCCGGAAGGCGGCGGTTTACGGTGGGCAGGCGGCGGACCGGTTCGTGGTGGCCGCAAAGCTTGATGGTAAGCTTGCAGCGTTCGAAGTGGAGGCCAGTGCGGCGCAGGTGGTTGGCTATCCGATGATGGATGGCGGTGGCGCGGCTGAGGTGCTTCTGGACGATGCGCCTGCGAAGCTCTTGCTGGCGGATGCGGCGGATGCGCTGGAAGATGCGGTGAATGCGGGGATCGTTGCGCTCTGTGCGGAAGCTGTGGGCGCGATGGAAGTTACGCTGAATACCACGGTGGATTACCTGAAAACCCGCAAGCAGTTCGGGGTTCCGATCGGCAAGTTCCAAGTGCTGCAGCATCGTGCTGTGGACATGCTGACCGAGCTGGAACAGGCGCGTTCGATCACCATCAAGGCGGCGTCGGATCTGGGAACGGATCAGGCTTCTCGTTCGGCTTCGATGGCGAAAAACCTGATCGGGCGTGCGGCGCGGCAGGTGGCGGAGGAAGCGATCCAGATGCATGGCGGGATCGCCATGACGTGGGAATATCCCATCAGCCACTTCGGCAAACGCCTGATCATGCTGGACGCCCAGTTGGGCGATCAGGATTACCATTTGTCGCGCGTTATGGCGGGTTACGCCGCCTGAGATCGGCAATTTGCGAGGTCAGACAATCCCGGCGTGCTCTTGGCGCGCCGGGATTTTCGCTTTAGGAAGCGGGCGTCTTTTTTGCGAGGCCTCAGGATGACGAACCCACTCTATGACCGCTTGTTTGGCAAATATGCCGGTGCCGAGACGCCGTTCCTGATCCTGCCGGACGAGCGGGTGATCACGCACGATGCCTTCCTGCGGATGGCGGCGCGGTTTGCCAACGGGATCACAGCGATGGGCCTTGTGGCGGGTGATCGTTTGGCGGTGCAGGTGGGCAAGAGCCCCGAGGCCTTGGCGGTGTTCGCGGCCTGTGCCCAGACGGGCGTGATTTTCCTGCCGCTGAACACGGCTTATACCGGCGCGGAGATTGCCTATTTCGTTGAGAATTCGGGTGCCAAGCTGCTGCTGTGCGACACCAAGAAGCAAGCGGATCTCGCACCTGTGGCGGCGGCGAACAGCGCGCGTTTGGAGACGTTGAACGGCGATGGATCGGGCAGTTTCACCGAGTTCTGCGCGGCCCTTCCAGAGGCCTTCGCAACGGTGAGCCGGAGCGCCGATGATCTGGCGGCGTTCCTATACACTTCAGGCACCACGGGGCGTTCGAAAGGGGCGATGCTGACGCAGATGAACCTCCTCGATAACGCGGAGGTTCTGGCAAAGCACTGGCGTTTCACGGCGGAAGATGTGCTGCTTCATCAACTGCCGATCTTCCACACGCATGGGCTTTTTGTGGCAACCAATGTGTGCCTCGTGGCGGGCTGCGCGATGCGCTTCTATGCCGGGTTCGATGCCGAAGCGCTTATCCGCGATATCCCGAAAGCCACTGCGCTGATGGGCGTGCCCACGTTCTACACCCGCCTGCTGGACGATGCGCGTTTCACCAAGGAACTCACCAAGGGGATGCGGCTTTTCATCTCCGGTTCGGCACCGCTCTTGGCGGAAACCCATGTGCAGTTCGAAGAGCGCACGGGGCACCGCATTCTTGAGCGATACGGCATGACCGAGACCAATATGAACACTTCGAACCCCTATGAGGGTGAGCGCCGTGCCGGAACGGTGGGTTTCCCGCTGCCGGGTGTGGAATTGAAGGTGTGCGATCCGCAGACCGGAGAAGCTCTGCCGCAAGGCGAGATCGGTGTGATCGAAGTGCGCGGGCCGAACGTGTTCAAGGGCTATTGGCAGATGCCGGAAAAGACTCGCGAGGAGTTGCGCGAGGACGGGTTCTTCATCACGGGCGACTTGGGCCGGATTGATGAGGATGGCTATGTAACCATCGTTGGCCGCAATAAAGACCTCATTATTTCAGGAGGTTATAACATTTACCCCAAAGAGATCGAGCTGCTGCTCGATGAGGCGGAAGGTGTGTTGGAAAGTGCCGTGATCGGTGTGCCGCATCCCGATTTCGGGGAAAGCCCTGTGGGCATTCTGGTGGCGAAGGCAGGGGCCGTGCTGGATGCCGATGCGATCCTGAAAGGGCTGAACGACAGCCTCGCGCGGTTCAAACAGCCGAAGGCGCTGGTGGTGGTGCCGGAGTTGCCGCGCAACACCATGGGCAAGGTGCAGAAGAACATCCTGCGCGAGACCTACAAGGCGATGTTCGCCTGATGGCGGGCGGGGTAATCCCCGCCCATTCCGTTTAACCGATATGCGCGATGGCGTGAGGCCCGAGCGCTTCGGCGAGGGCGGCGCCCTGTTCTATGGTGGCGTTCAGGTGTGGGGCACGAAGGTTAAGCCAACGTTTATCGCCCGAACGGAAGGCCAAGAGAGCCTTCATACCGCCGATCAGTCCCGCCTTTTGCACCGCGAGGCGAACGCGCTTCATTTCTTCGTCTGCCGCTGCCACGTTCTGGCCTGCCGAGGCTCCGTCAAATACGGCGCGGATATTTGCCGCGTTGAGGTTCACCGTGGCCGAGATGCAGCCAGCACCGCCTGCCGAAAGCCCCTGCGTCAGGAAACTTTCCGATCCGGGGAAAACCGAAATGCCCGGAGCGGCGGCGATGACGGCGGCGGTATTGTCCCAGTTTCCGGCGCTGTCTTTGTAGGCGCAGACTGTCTTCGGGAAACGTTGAGAAAGTGTTGCGACGAGGGACGGAGGCACCGGTACGCCCGAGTTTTGCGGGATGTGGTAGAGGATGAGGCGGAGGCGATCGTCGGCTACCTTCTCGATCAGTTCGGAGAAGTAGCGCGCTTGGCCCGTTTCGCCGACCGCGCCATAGAAGAACGAGGGCAGCACCATAGCGGCGGCGCAGCCCGAGTTCACAGCATGCGCGGTGAGGGCGAGAGTGTCCGGCAGGGCGGTGAGACCTGTGCCCGGCATCAGTTTATCGGCGGGAATGCCCGCTTCGATCAGCAGGTCAACGGCGGCGATGCGTTCCGAGACCGAGAGCGAGAGTGCTTCGCCCGTGGTGCCGAAAGGGGAAAGATGCGTGGCACCTTGGCCGAGAACCCATTTCGCGTGAGCGATCCAGAGGTCTTTGGCAATGGAGCCATCCGCTTCGAACGGGGTGAGCAGTGGGCAAATAACGCCGGAAAAAGGCAGCATTTTCAGGTTCCTCAGAGAAGGCGAATGGGGGTGCCGGACTTGAAGGCGGCGATGGCTTCTACGGTATCTTGGTAGAAGAGCCGCCATGTGGCGTCTGTGACGTAGCCGAGGTGCGGGGTGAGGAGGAGGCGGTCTCCGAATTCGGACCGGGCCGCGCGCCATGGGTCATTGGCGGGGAGAGGTTCGGACTCGAACACGTCGATGCCCGCCATGGCGGTGGGGTCGCGGTGGAGCCAGTTGAAGAGGCCTTCGCGATCAATCAGGCCAGCGCGAGAGGTATTGTGCTCGGCGCAGCGTTCGTCGGTGAGGTTCGGCGACCATGCGGCGACGTCCATGCCGAGAAGTTTGCCCATCGCGGCGATCTGCCCGCCGATGGAGCCAAGGCCGATGACGCCTAGGCGGAGGCCGGCAAGATCGCGCCCCGGAACGCCTTGAAAACCGCCGGAATTCAGGCGGTTGGCTTCTGGGATGATGCGGCGTGACAGGCTGAGGAGCATCGCGAGTGTGAGTTCGGACGTGGTGGTTTTACGGCCACGGGTGCCGCAGACTTCAACGCCGCGCGCGCGGGCGGCGGGGGTGTCGATGGCGAGGTTGCGATTGCCGGTGGTGACGATCAGTTTCAGGTTCGGCAGAGCGTTGATGACTTCGGCCGGGAACGGCGTGCGCTCGCGCATCAGGCAGAGGATTTCGAAGGGCTGGAGCGCTTCGATGACTTCGGCCTGATTGGCAAAAGGCTCTGAAAACACACGGATTTCGTCGCCGAGGCTGGTCCAGTCAGCCATACTGAGCGCGCTTTCGGACCAATCGTCCAGAATCGCAATACGCATGAAAATTCTCCCCTTTCCCACCGTTCGCTCCGCGGAGATTAGCGGAGTGAGGCGCGGGGGAAAGGGGGATGGTGCTATTTGGTGAGAATGAGCTTGCCCTGACGGGTGATCCGCAAGGTGTATTGCTGCCCGTTGAGCAGGATGAATGCGGTTGAACCGCCTGCCGTGAGGGTTTCTGCGACATGAACGGGCGTTGATGCGGGTGGCCCATACGACGCGGATTCTCTATGAAAATCAGTGGTATGGCGGGTCATTGGCGGTTCTCCCGATGTTCGAGACGATCGAGCAGGTTCTCAAGACCGCTCCAGTCGGGGAGGAGGGCGTCGCAGAGCATGAGGGTGATTTCATCGCGGCGCAGCTTTGGTGCCATCGGGCGTGGAAGGCTTGGGGAATTCGGGAAAAATCGGGCGCGTTTCATGGGACTATCCTGTTCAAGGGCGGGGTAGTCGGGCTTCCCGAAGGTGGCTGGACGGCTTAATTCTGATAAAAATAGTAAGAATTGTCAATTGGCGATTTTGCAGGAAATTTGGCGGCGATGAGCCGTTTCCGAAGCGTATGGATTGCGTATGGCAAGCGTATGGCAAGCGTCATGACGCTTCGCCGTCTCTGCCGACCGTGAAGATGCGCGACTGTCGTAAAGATGCATCAGGCCGAATCGGATCAACGCGCCCTTGGGATGCGACCGCGACGAGTGCGTCGGATTGCGATAAAACGCCTGTAAGGCGAGCCCAGAAGAGGCGGCCAGAGAGCAAGTGAGGACAGCAGTAATGAGCATCAATATTTCGATCAATGATCTGGGATTCGCCGTTGAGAGCGAGAAGGTCGGGCAGCACGACCGCTTCTGGAGCAAGGTAAACCGTGGCGCGTGGGAGGTGGATACCTACCGGGTTATTGACGCCCATACCGACGCGCAGACCTTGGCTATCGATTGCGGGGCATGGATCGGGCCGACGGTGTTGTACACGGCGCAGCGCGCTGGGCTGTGTGTGGGCTTCGAGCCTGATCCGGTGGCCTATGAAACGCTGATGAACAACATCAAGCTGAACGCGTCTGCCCTGTGGGCGAAGAAGCTGAAGGTG
>RFUP01000151.1 GCA_009922885.1 Paracoccaceae bacterium | reverse complement strand
CGTTCTGTTCTTCGTGGACAACATCTTCCGCTTCACGCAGGCAGGTTCGGAAGTGTCGGCTCTGCTCGGCCGTATTCCTTCCGCTGTGGGCTACCAGCCGACGCTGGCAACCGACATGGGCGCGCTGCAGGAACGCATCACCTCGACGAAGTCGGGCTCGATCACCTCGGTTCAGGCCATCTACGTTCCCGCGGACGACCTTACCGACCCCGCGCCTGCAACGTCCTTCGCCCACCTCGACGCAACCACCGTTCTGTCGCGTGCGATCTCGGAACTCGGCATCTACCCCGCCGTGGACCCGCTCGACTCGACCTCGCGTCTGCTCGACCCGGCTGTGATCGGCGAAGAGCACTACAACGTGGCTCGTCAAGTTCAGGGTATCCTCCAGCGCTACAAGTCGCTGCAGGACATCATCGCCATCCTCGGGATGGACGAACTCTCGGAAGAAGACAAACTCACTGTGGCTCGTGCGCGTAAGATCCAGCGCTTCCTGTCGCAGCCCTTCGACGTGGCGAAGGTCTTCACCGGTTCGGATGGTGTGCAGGTTCCGCTGGAAGACACGATCTCTTCGTTCAAAGCCGTTGTGGCTGGTGAATACGACCACCTCCCGGAAGCAGCCTTCTACATGGTTGGCGGCATCAAGGAAGTGATCGCGAAAGCAGAGCGTCTGGCAGCAGCCGCTGCCTAAGGAGGAAGCCTCATGGCGGATACGATGCAATTTGATCTCGTCAGCCCGGAGCGGAGCCTTGCTTCGCTTCAGGTGGCGCAGGTCCAGATTCCGGGCGCCGATGGCGACCTGACGGCCATGCCGGACCATTCGCCGCTCATCACGACGCTGCGTCCGGGTGTGCTGCGTGCCAACGGTCCGCAGGGCGAAGTTGCTTACGTGGTGACGGGCGGTTTCGCCCAGATCACTCCGGAAGGCACCTCGGTGCTGGCAGAGCAGGCTGTTCCGCTGTCGGAAATGACCCGTGCGGTCTATGACCAGATGGTGGAAGAAGCCCGCGCGGCCCACGCAAGCGCACAGGAAACGTTCAAGAACGAGCCTGGCCCGGTGGACGATGCGGCAAAGCTTCTGGCGGATATGGTTGCCATTGGCGATCAAATCAGCCTCTAAGGCGAGCAAAAAGAATAAGAAAAGCCCCGCAGTGTCGGGGCTTTTTGCTTTGTGGCCCAATTTCTGCCGTTTTCCTTGAGTAAGGCGAAATTGTTGAGCAGGACGACACAATGAAACGCATAAGCAGCCACCTCATAGGCATCGATCAATGTGAAGATGTTCTATTCTCGGATTTCGAGGATGGCGGTGAGATGTGGACGGGTGCTGGCCCGCGGGAGCGGCGGCATCGGGTGGAGTTCTCGCAAGCCTACCGTTCTGCCCCTTCGGTGCAGGTGGCCTTGTCGATGTGGGACATGCACCACGCGACCAATGTGCGGGCCGATATCGCGGCGGAAAACATTGATCCCAAGGGGTTCGAGGTGGTGTTCCGGACATGGGGCGACACCAAGGTTGCGCGCGCACGGGTGCGTTGGATGGCCATTGGCGAGATGCTCGACGCCGATGACTGGGAACTCTATTGAGCTTTACGCCTCGCGGTGACGGGCTTCGCGCCAGATAGTGACAAGGCCTGCGCTGATGATGAGCGTGATACCGGCCCAGACCACAGGGCTCGGGATTTCCGAAAACACGATATAGCCTGCGAAAACGGCCATCGGCACAGTCAGGTATTCGAAGGGCGCGATGGTGGCGGCGCGGCCCAAGCGGTAGGCTTGGCTGAGGCAATAGCCGATGAGGCCGGAATTGAGGCCGAGCAGCAGGACCAGCCACCAATCCGAGGCATTGGGCCAGACCCAAGAGCGGAGGAGGAAGATGATCGAGGCATTGGTGCTGCCTTCGGCATAGCGGCCATCGCCAGCGATCAGCCAGAACCCCGCACCGACAATGAGAAACGAGACCTGCACATAGGTGGAGAGCACCGAGGCGGGGGCGCGCGCACCCAAGCGGCGGGTGAGGATGGAGTTTGCCGCATAGGCCGCGGCCGAGACCACGGGTAGGAGCAAAACGAGGCGCGAGGCGGGGAGTTCGGCCCCTGACGCCCATGGGCGCTGCATGATGATGACGCCCGCTAGCCCCACCAGCACAGCGCCGATACGCCACGGCCCGATCTTCTCGCCAAGGAGTGGCACGGAGAGGAGGGTGATGAGGAGGGGCGCGATATAGAAAAGCGCCATCGCTTCGGCCAAGGGCAGCACGGCGAGGGCTGCGAAATAACTCATGTTCGAGAAGATGATGAGGCCGCAGCGCAAGAGATGCGGCCATGGGCGATCGGTGCGCAGGAGGTGGAAGCCGCCTTCGAGCTTCACAAGGAGGAGCATGAGTGGCATGGCGATGAGGGCGCGCAGGAACACCATTTCATGCAACGGGTAGCCGCCCGAAAGGGCCTTGATCAGCACGTCATTGATGGTGATCCCGACCGCCCCGGCCAGAATGCAGAGGATTGCGAGGCCGGGGCGGGAGAGGGTTTCAATACCCAAGGGCGCGGTCCACGAGGTTGAGCATAGGCTCTCCCGCTTCACGGCGTCGGATGTTTTCAGCGACCGAGCGCGCGGCGGTGCGCGGGCGGGTGGCCGAGGCGATATGGGGCGTCACGGTGACTTTGGAGTGCGCCCAGTAGGGGTGGGTGACGGGCAGCGGTTCATTGCGGAAGGCATCGAGCGTGGCGTGGCTGATCTGGCCGGATTCAAGGGCGCGGAGCATGGCCTTATCGTCGATCAGCGCACCGCGACCGGGATTGAGCACGACCGCTCCCTTGGGAAGTTGCGCAAGGGTTTCTTCGTTCAAAGTGTTCTCGGTGGCGGCAGTGGCAGGTAGGAGGAGCACGAGGATTTGCGCTTTTGAAAGCGCTTCCTTGAGGCCGAGCGGGCCGGAGAGGCAGGTGATGCCCTCGGCTTGTTTTGGCGAGCGGCTCCAGCCCGTGACGGGAAAGCCGAGGCCCGCAAGGGTTTGCGCGCAGGCGGTGCCCAACTCGCCCATACCGAGGATGGTGACGGGGCGCTCTTCGGCCAGCGGCGGCACATAGGCGCGCCATTTGCCGTCTTGGCCGTGGATATGCAGATCCATGCCGAGATGGTGGCGCAGCACATGGCCCGTGACCCATTCGATCATGCCCCGCGTAAGCCCATGATCGACCATGCGGGCGAGGGGGACTTTGAGGGTCTGGTTGCCGACAACATCCTCGACGCCGGCCCAGAGATTGAGCACGGCCTTGAGGCGAGTGTAGGGGGTGAAATCTTGCACCGAGGAATTGGGGGCGTAGACGATGTAATCCACCTCTTCCGGTGGGAAGGAGGGGCTGACCTTGGCATCGATGCCAACTTCTTTCAGGGCTTCGGGAAGGTGCTGCGAGTATTTCTCCCAAGCTTCATCCTTGGCCGCGAAAAGCACGTTGACGGTCATGTGTCACCTCGGTTTGTGGATATGCGCACTCTGGATTAGGCCGAAGCCCACCAGAAGCACCAACATGGCAGAACCACCGTAACTGACAAGGGGGAGCGGCACGCCAACGACAGGGGCCATGCCCATCACCATCGCCATGTTCACGGCGAAGAAGAGGAAGAAGGTCATGGCGATGCCGAGGGTGAGGAGCGAGGAAAAGCGGTCTTTCATGTTCAGCGCGGCGATGATGCAGAACGCGATGATGAGCGCATAGAGCGACAGGAGCGAGAAGGCTCCGATGAAGCCGAATTCCTCGGCCAATGTGTTGAAGATGAAGTCCGTGTGTTTTTCGGGCAGGAAGTTCAGGCGTGACTGTGTGCCTTGCATGAAACCTTTGCCCGCCCAGCCGCCGGAGCCCATGGCGATCTTGGCTTGGGTGATGTGGTAGCCTGCGCCCAAGGGATCGGAGGTGGGGTCGAGGAAGGTGTCGATCCGGCGGAACTGGTAGTCCTGAATGAGTTGCCATTCGGTGCCGCGGGATTTGAAGACGGCTGTAACGAGGCCTACGGCGCCTGCGATGACAGCCGCGAAATAGGCCCAGTGGACGCCTGCGAGGAACATCACCGCGCCGCCTGCGGTGAGGATCAGGATCGAGGTGCCGAGGTCGGGCTGTTTCAGCACGAGGAAAGTGGGCACGAGGATGAGCACGACCGGAATAGCCACCCAGAGCGGATGCGAGGTTTTGCGGGCGGGGAGCCAGTCGTAATAGGCGGCGATGAACATGACCACGGTGATCTTGGCCAATTCGGAGGGCTGGAGCTGCATGAAGCCGAGGTCGATCCAGCGCTGCGCGCCCATTTTCACCGAGCCGACGAGTTCGACGAGGATGAGGAGGATGAGTGACACGCCATAACCCACCGCCGAGACGTTGCGCCAGAACCAGATCGGCACCATGGCGACGATCAGCATCGCGGTGATCCCCAAGCCGAAGCGCTTCATCTGGGCGGCGGCCCAAGGCGAGAAATTGCCACCCGCGACCGAGTAGAGCATCATGAAGCCCACCGAGGCGACGGCGCAGAGAAGGATGATCAAGGGCCAGTTCAGGAACAGGATCTTGCGCGGGCCGGAGGGGACGGATTTGACGGTATATTCTAAGTAACTCATGCCGCCCTCTTATGCGCGCCCGCGATCGGGTTCTGCGGGTTGGGGGCGCTCGCGCTTGAGGCGCTCTTGCAGGGCCTTGATGCGGCTGCGGTCTTTTTCCGGATAGGCGGCGAGGGGCGGATCGCCGCCGAAGAGGGCTTGCAAGGTGATGTCGCGGGCGATCGGGGCTGCGGCGGCCGAGCCGCCACCGCCGTGCTCGACCACGACGCAAACCGCGTATTTCGGCGCATCATAGGGAGCGAAGTTGACGAAGAGCGCGTGGTCGCGGCGGTTCCACGGCAGGTCTTCGTTGCGGGTGACGCCACGGCGGCGTTCTTCTTCGGTGATGTTGCGCACTTGGCTTGTGCCGGTTTTGCCGGCCATTCGGAAAGCGTCGTCGAGGATGCGGCTGCCGTAGGCGGTGCCGCGCGTGTGGTTCGACACCGCATACATGGCGCGGCGGATCATGCGGAGATTGTTCTCGTTGAAGCCAAGCTCGGGGCCGTGGCCGGAGGGTTGTTCCACGCCGTCGATGGATTTCACAAGCCGGGGCATGACGGCGCGGCCTGTAGCGAGGCGGGCTGTCATGACGGCGAGTTGCAGGGGCGAGGCGGCCACGAAGCCCTGGCCGATGGAGGCGTTCACCGTGTCGCCGATCACCCAATCCTTGCCGAAGGCTTCCTTTTTCCAGTCGCGGGTAGGGGCGCGGCCACGGGCCACGGCGGACATCGGCAGATCGAAGCGCACGCCGATGCCGAGGCGTTCGGCCATGGCCGAGAGTTTCTCGATCCCGAGTTTGAGGGCGAGGTCGTAGTAATAGACGTCGCAGCTTTCGCGGAGCGAGGTTTCGAGGTTCACATTGCCATGGCCGCTGCGCTTCCAGCAGTGGAACTTGCGGTTCGACACTTCGATATGGCCCGGGCAGTAAACGGTTTCGTCGGCGCCGATGATGCCTTCCTCAAGCGCGGCAAGGGCTGTGACCATCTTGAAGGTGGAGCCGGGCGGATAGAGGCCTTGCACGGATTTTGACGAGAGCGGGCGGTATTCGTTATCGGTGAGGGCCTTGTAATCGGCCACCGAAATGCCGCGCACGAAGAGGTTCGGGTCGAAGGAGGGCGCTGAGGCGATGGCTACGATATCGCCTGTGTCGGTGTCGATCACGACAGCAGCGGCGCTTTCTTGGCCAAGGCGCGCTTCGCAATAGCCTTGCAGCGCGGCATCAACGGTCAGTTGGATGTCGATGCCGGGTTGGCCCTCGATGCGGCCGAGTTCACGCATGACGCGGCCTGCGGCGTTGACCTCGACGCGGAGCGTGCCTGCTTTGCCACGCAGGCTGTCTTCCATTTTTGCCTCAAGCCCGACCTTACCGATCTGGAAACGTGGCAGAAGAAGGAGGCGGTCTGGGTCTTCAATCCTATCAAGATCGTAATCCGAGACGGGGCCGACATAGCCCACGACATGGGCAAAGTCGGCACCCAGTGGATAGACACGCGACAGGCCAACTTCGGGGGTAACGCCGGGCAGGGCGGGGGCATTTACGGCGACGCGGCTCAGAGCATCCCAACTCACGCGAT
>RFUP01000016.1 GCA_009922885.1 Paracoccaceae bacterium | reverse complement strand
AAACGCCGCCCGAGGCCGATGTGCGCCAGTGGTTCGATGCGGATCAACCGGAGCAGCCTGCGGAAGAGGCCGAGATTGCCGAGGTAGCACCCGAGGGCGAGCCGGAACAGCCTGTAGAAATGCACGAAGAGCCTGCGCCTTCGGTCGAGGAGCCGCAGGAAACCTCTTCGGGTCAGGGGATGGCGAGTTTGGAGTGGGAAGACCACGACGAGTTTGGCCCCGAGCCGCATGAGGGCGAAGACCATCTGGAGCCGTCCGAGCCGGAGATGGCCGAGGAGCCTGCCGGAAGCGAGTTGTACGCGGCCAGCACCGAGGCACATGACGCAGATGACAGCATCGAGGATATCCTTGCCGATGAGGCCGTGATCGACGAAGCAGCCCTGCGCGAAATGGTGGCCGAGATCGTGCGCCAAGAGCTTATGGGGGCTTTGGGCGAGCGGATTACGCGGAACGTCCGTAAGTTGGTGCGCCGTGAAATCCACCGCGCGCTTTCGGCGCAGGACTTCGAGTAAGTCAGACCTCGGCGGCGAGGCTCAGAAGCTTATAAAGATCGATATGAGCGGCGAGGTGTGCGGCCAAGGCATCGAGCGTTTGCTCGACGCTTGCGCTATAGGCCGTGGTCGAGGTGACGCCCAAGCGGGCGAGGAAGGCGTGGCGGAAGGCATCTTCGCCGAAGATGCCATGCACATAGGCACCGCGCACGCGCCCGTCGGGGCTGACGGCACCTTCGGGGCGTCCGTCGATTTCCAGCCAAGGGGTGGTGCAACCGGGGCCGGAGGTTTGGCCCATGTGGATTTCGTAGCCCGTGAGGGCCGCGCCGCTTTCCTTTTCCACGCCGGAAACCGTGGCGAGGCGCTTTTCCTCGCCCATCACCGTGACCACATCGAGAAGGCCTAGCCCCATTGCGCCGCCGGGGGCACCTTCGATGCCGTGGGGGTCACGGATGGCGCGGCCGAGCATCTGGTAGCCGCCGCAAAGGCCGATCACCTGACCGCCACGCCGCCAATGGGCGAGAATGTCGATATCCCAGCCATAGGCACGCAACTCGGCCAGATCGGCCAGCGTGGCCTTGGAGCCGGGTAGAAGGACTGCAGCGGCGTCGCCCGGAAGCGCGCGGCCTGGTTCGACGATGTCCACCGTGACGCCCGGTTCGGCGGAGAGGGGATCGAGATCGTCGAAATTGGCAATGCGGCCCAAGCGGGGCACGACGATTTTCACCGCGCCACCGGGGCGGCTGGCGAGCGCTTCGCTGTCTTCGGCGGGCAAGCGCCATGCATCCGTGAACCACGGCACGACGCCCATGGCGGCCCAACCGCTGCGGGTGGCGATATCGGTGAGGCCATCGTCGAAGAGGCGCACGTCGCCGCGGAAGCGGTTGATGAGGAAGCCGCGGATCATGGCGGCGTCTTCGGGGTCGAGCACGGCTTTGGTGCCGACGATCTGGGCGATCACGCCGCCACGGTCGATGTCGCCTGCAAGGATTACGGGCACATTCGCGGCGCGCGCGAAGCCCATATTGGCGATGTCGCCGCGCCGGAGGTTGGTTTCGGCGGGGCTGCCTGCGCCTTCGACGAGGATGAGGTCGTGGTTGGCGGCCAAGCGCTGGAAACTTTCGAGCACTTTGGGCAGGAGGGAGGGGGCCTTGTCGCGGTAGCCGAAGGCGGCGAGGGAGCCCACGCGCTGGCCCTGCACGATGACTTGCGCGCCCGTCTCGGACTCGGGCTTCAGAAGGACCGGGTTCATATCCGAATGCAAAGGCACGCGGGCGGCCATGGCTTGCAGGGCTTGGGCGCGGCCAATCTCGCCGCCATCCACGGTGACAGCCGCGTTATTCGACATGTTCTGCGGCTTGAACGGGGCCACGCGCAAACCGCGATCCGCGAAGGCACGCGCAAGGCCCGCCACCAGAAGTGACTTCCCGACATTCGAGCCGGTGCCTTGGATCATGATCGCGCGTGCCATGGAGCCCCCGAAAGCAAAACCGCGCCCCGAAAGGCGCGGTTTCGTTTATCCGGTTTCACCGGGAATGTCAGGCGGCTTCGGCCTCGGAGAGCGCAGCATTGCGGCGTTCGCTTTCCTCGCGCGAGAGCGCGACGGAGGTGCGCACACCTTTGCCCACGAATTCCATCAGACCCTTCACAACGCGTTCGTTGGGGTCGATTCCGGCACAGCTCAGCACTTCGCGGCCATCGCGCGAGCGCGCCCAGCGGGCGATCTGCTCGGGGCCGTTTCCATACTTCTTGTCGTCCGCAATGGCATCATCCAAAGCGGCCAGCACAACGGCTGCAAAAAGCTTGCGGGCGCGGTTGCCCTGTTCATTGTTGAACGCAGTATCGTCAACGAGATCTCGCATGATCCGTCCTGTTCTTATTGGCTTGCGTTTTTCGGCGTGCGGCTGCTTATGACGTATCAACTTCGATTCGGGTAGCCCACAAGTGCATGACCGTTATGCGCTCAGCGCATAGTTTCTGCATTTGCAGCACGACATATCGTAAGTTAGCCGCTGTGTTGAATGCTACATCTAGGTGGCTTCATCAATAATTCAACCTTTTGCCATGGTTTTGTCACATGCCGAAGATCAACGGGAACGAAATCCGCCCCGGCACTATTCTTGATTATGACGGGGGCCTCTGGGCCGTCGTGAAGGTCAATCACGTCAAACCCGGCAAGGGCGGCGCTTTCGCTCAGGCGGAGATGAAGAACGTGCGCGATGGCCGCAAGTTGAACGAGCGCTTCCGCTCGGAAGACAAGGTCGAGGAAGTGCGCCTTGAGAACCGCGACCAGCAGTTCCTCTATGAAACCGATGGCCGCCTTGTATTCATGGATCCCGAGAGTTTCGAACAGATCGAGATCGATGCCGAACTCCTCGGTGAGCGCCGCCCCTTCCTGCAGGATGGCATGACTGCCACGGTGCAGTTCTACGGGGAAGAAGCGCTTTCGGTGGCGTTGCCGCAGAAGGTGACCTGCAAGGTCGTGGAAACCGAGCCCGTGCTCAACGGCCAGACTGCCGCGAAGAGCTTCAAGCCTGCGATTCTCGACAATGGTGTGCGCATCATGGTGCCGCCCTTTATCGGGCCGGATGAAGACATCATCGTTCACACGGAATTCCTTGAATATTCCTCGCGCGCCTAAAGCCGCGCTAGCGGACCATCGGTGGAAACCCTTTCAGAAGCGTTAATACCGAAAGGCCCGCAGAAGATTATCCAGCGGAGAGGGGCGCGAGGCGTGCCTCTCCGGCTTCTAAGCCTTCCGCGATCCGGTCAAAGCGCATATGCGCCAAGGCGCGGCCATTGGCCGAGGAGAAGAGCGTGCCGGCGGGTTTGCCGTCGAGCGTAATCTCGGTGCCCGGCGCGGCGCTGCCTTCGATGGCCAGCGTGACCAATCCCTTCTTCAACTCGGTCTTGTGCTTCATGCGCGCGGTCACTTCTTGGCCGACGTAACAGCCTTTGCGGAAATCCACGCCGTTGAGCCGCTCGAAGCCCGCTTCGAGGATGTAGGTTTCAGGTGTGAGTTCGATACCGGTTTCGGGGATCGCATGGGCCACGCGTAGCGCTGTCCAATCGGTGCCGTCATCGCCTTCTTCGGTGCCGTAAAGCCGCCAGCCCAAGGCAGGGTTGCGCGGATCGGGCACGGCACCTGCGGGGGCGGGGCCGGTGCCACGGTGAAGCTTCAGGTCGGTCTCGGTGATCTCTGCCTTCGCGCGGAGGCGATACATCGAGAGGCGCTGCACCAGAGCGGGGCCGAGGCTGGCTTCGACATCAAGGAGGATCGCCTCGGATTCAGGGATCAGCAGGAAATCGGCGATAAACTTGCCCTGAGGCGTGAGAAGCGCCGCATAGACAGGGCCGTCTTTCAGGCGGCGCACGTCATTCGTGACGAGACCTTGCAGAAAGCTCTCCCGATCCGGGCCGCTGATGCGATAAATTCTCCGCTGCATTTGAAACCGTTCCCCACTGTTCGCGTTTCCAATATAGCGAGAGCAAACGCAGGGAACAGGGGCAGCAGATGCCAGCCGTATTATCCGTGATCATTCCGACGCTGAACGCCGAAGCGGGGCTTCCGGCCTCTTTGGCTGCGCTCTTCGAAGGGTTGGAGGCGGGAATCATCCGCGAATTGGTGATTACCGATGGCGGCTCGGAGGATGCCACGATCCGCATCGCCGAGGAGGTGGGGGCGGTTCTGGTGCAGGGCGCGGCCTCGCGCGGCGGGCAGTTGCGGCGCGGTGTGGCGGTGGCGAAGGGGAGTTGGTTTCTCATTCTCCACGCGGATACGGTGCTGCCCGAAGGCTGGTCGGCGGCCGTGGAGGCTCATATGGCTTCTGGCGAGGGTGCTGCGGTGTTTCGCTTGGGCTTCGATGTGGACGGGGTGATGCCGCGCTTTGTTGCGGGCTGGGCGAACCTGCGCACGGCGCTTTTCGGGCTGCCCTACGGCGATCAGGGGCTATTGATCCCACAACATGTGCTGGATGCGATTGGCGGTTATCCCGATCAGCCCTTGATGGAGGATGTGGCCATCGCGCGCCGCCTCAGGGGTCAGATCACGCGCTTGCCGCTTACCGTGAGAACAAGCGCCGCCAGATACCGGAAAGACGGCTGGATACGCCGGGGCGGCCGGAACCTTCTGCTCCTTCTGCGCTATTTTCTGGGTGCTGACCCAGCTTCTCTAGCGCAAGCCTATCGGCGGTAGGGCCATCGGCGCGGAACTGGATGGCATGGAGTTGGGCGTAATGCCCGCCGCGCGCCAGAAGTTCCTCATGCGTACCTTCATCAACAACGCGGCCGCGATCCATCACCACGATCTTGTCGGCTTCCCGCACAGTGGACAGGCGGTGGGCGATGACGAGTGTTGTGCGGCCTTTGGCGAGCTTGTCGAGCGCTTCCTGAACCACCTGTTCGGATTGAGCGTCGAGGGCGGAGGTGGCTTCGTCCAAGAGAAGGATCGGCGTATCGCGCAGAAGCGCGCGGGCGATGGCGACGCGTTGGCGCTGCCCCCCAGAGAGAGCGGAGCCGCGCGGACCCACTGGCGTGTCGAGGCCTTCCGCGAGTTTCGGCACAAAATCCGCCACATGGGCGGCTTTGAGTACGGTTTCGAGGCGGTCGAAGGGAATGTCCTTGCGGCCAAGGAGGATGTTCTCGCGGAGCGTCTCGTCGAAAAGGGCGGCGTCTTGGCTCACGGTGGAGAAGAGGTCGCGCAGGCTTTCGAGGGAAAGCTCAGTGACAGGGACTTGGCCCACCGAAATCGTGCCCGCTTGCGGATCGACGAGGCGGGTCAGAAGGTTGAAGACCGTCGATTTGCCCGCACCCGATGCGCCGACAAGCGCCGTGGTTTTGCCAGCTTCGGCGGTGAAGGTGAGGCCGTTCAGAACTTGCGTGTCGCCATAGAAGAGGTTCACGCCCTCAAGGCGCACATCGGGCACGCCTTTGGGCGGGGTGGCGGGCTTGGCGGGGGAGACGAGCGTGGGTTCGGTGTCCATCAGCTCTTTCAAACGCTCCACTGCTGCGGCGGCGTTCTGCCAGACACCGGAAAGCGCGCCCAAGCGGCGGAGCGGCTCGAAGGCGAAACCGATGGCGGTGAAGAAGGACATGAACTGGCCGACGGTTTTTTCGCCTGCGATGATTTCGGCCCCGCCGAAGATCAAGACGCCAAGGAAACCGACACCTGCCATCACGTCGATAAGGCCGGGGATGGCGGCGGCGCCGAGGCGGGCGCGGATTTCGGCGCTCACGAGATCGCCTGTAAGGCTGCGGTAGCGTTGGCTCTGGTAGCTTTCGAGGCGGTTCAGCTTGACCGGAACGATGCCGTGGAAGACTTCGTCAAGGCGCGTCGCCAAGCGCGCGCCAAGGTCACGCGCTTCGCGGGAACGGCGGCGGACGAATTTCTGCACCAGCGTCGAGGGCAGAACCATGAGTGGGAAGCCCACGAGGGCGATGAGCGTCCATTGCCAGTCGACGCCGATAGCCACGCCCATGAGGATGAAGAGCGCGATCAGGTCGCGGCCCGCGCCTGTGATAATCGCGGTCCAGACTTCGTTCACCGCGCCCACATCGGCTTGCACCCGCTGGATCAGGAAGCCCGGTGGGTGGGTCTGGTGGAAGGTGCCATCAAGGGTCATCAGGTGGTCGAGAAGATCGGTGCGGAGGTCGGCGGCGGTTTTCTGCGAGATCACCGCAAGGCAGGCCTTTTGCGCGATGGAGGCTCCGCCCCGCACGAGGAAGACCCCGAGAATGGCCAAGCCGACCCACCAGAGCGCGCCTGCGTTTCCGGCCACGAATACATCGTCGAACATCGGGCGCATCATGTAGCTCAAAGCGCCCAGCATCGAGCCTTCAGCGGCCATGAAAATGACCGCGAGTACAAGAAGCCCGATGTGTTTCGAGAGATAGGAGCGCCAGAGCCACGCGAGGAGCGTGCGGCTTTTTTCCGAAGCGGGGGCCGTGTTCTTTTCCATGCGCGCTGTTCTATGCGTAGTCACTGGCCCCGGCAAGCACGGGAATTGGGCGGTGGGAGGCCAAAGTCCGTTCCTTGGGATTGATCATTGCGCCGCCAGTTGACCCTGCCGATACGCCGGATAATGTCGCGCCATTCCGAGACAGGAGCTTTTCGATGACCCGTACGCATGGTCGTGAGTATCTCGCCATCCCTGGCCCATCCGTGATGCCGGAGGCCGTTTTGCGTGCGATGCACCGCGCGGCGCCGAATATCTATGCGGGCGAGTTGGTGGAGATGACGCATTCGCTCATCCCCGACCTGAAGAAAGTGGCGCGCACCAAGCACCATGCAACGTTCTACATCGGCAATGGCCATGCCGCGTGGGAAGCAGCGCTTTCGAACGTGGCGGCTGCGGGCGAGCGCGTTCTCGTGCCGGCAACGGGGCGCTTCGGCCATGGCTGGGCCGATCAGGCGCGCGGCTTGGGGATCGAGACCGAAGTGATTGACTTCGGGAAATCCTCGCCTGTGGATATGAACCGCGTGGCTGACGCGCTGAAGGCCGACAAGGAGAAGAAGCTGAAGGCTGTCCTCTTCACCCATGTCGATACGTCTTCTTCGGTGAAGAACGATGTGAAGGCGATGCGGCTGGTGCTTGATGATCTGGGCCACCCGGCGCTTCTGATGGCCGATTGCATCGCCTCGCTTGGCTGCGACCGGTTCGAGATGGACGAGTGGGGCGCGGATGTGATGGTGGCCGCGAGCCAGAAAGGGCTGATGACCCCGCCGGGCCTCGGCTTTGTCTTCTTCAATGACCGCGCAGCGGAAGTGCGCTCCAAGATGGCCTGTGTGAGCCGCTACTGGGATTGGGTGCCGCGTTCGAACCCGACGCAGTATTTCATGTATTCGGGCGGCACCGCGCCGACGCATCACCTCTACGGGCTCCGCGTGGCGCTCGACATGATGATGGAAGAGGGGATGGAGAATGTCTGGGCCCGCCATGACCGCCTGTCTCGCGCCATCTGGGCGGCAGTAGAGCAATGGGGGCAGGGCGGTTCGCTTCGCTTCAACATCACCGATCCGGCGCTGCGTTCGCGCGCTGTTACGGCTTTGCGGATGGACGCGCCAGACGCCACGCGGCTACGGGAATGGACCGAGAGCGAAGCGGGTGTCACGCTCGGGATCGGGCTTGGCATGGCCGAACCCGGCACGCCGGAAAGCCACGGCTTCTTCCGTTTGGGCCATATGGGCCACTTGAACCCGCAGATGGTGATGGGGATGCTTGGTTCGATCGAGGCCGCGTTCAATGCGCTCGACATCCCGCATGGATCAGGTGCGCTGTCGGCAGCAACGCGGGTGATCGCGGCAGGTTAAGCTTTGGGCGCGGGGCGGCTTTTCGCGGCTCCGCGCGCCAGAATGAAGAGACCCGAAAGCACGATCAGGCCGGAGCCGAGGACCATGCTCGGGCTTAGGCTTTCTCCGAAAACCAGCACACCAAGCCCGATGCCGAAAATCAGGCGGGTGTAGCGGAACGGCGTGACCGCAGAGACCGCCCCTGTGCGCATAGCTTTCATCAGTGCCGAATAGGCCAACACGCCCGCAACGGTGGCGGCCGCGAGGCTGAGGCTTGTGCTTGCCGAAGGCAGCGCGAGGGGGGCGGGTCGGATGAGGTGCAAGAGCACGCCTGCCGCGAAGATTGAGAGGAAACCGAAGAACCCCAAGGCCGATGTGGAGAGGGTTTTCGGTGCGGCGCGGCTGGCAAGGTCACGCCCCGCAAAGCCCAGCATCCCGATTACGGCAAGGATCGAGAGGGGCGAGAAACTGTCTGCGCCCGGTTGAAGGATGATCAGAACGCCTGTGAGGCCTATGAAGATCGCGCTCCAGCGCCGCCAGCCCACCTGTTCGCCCATGAAAAGCGCCGCCCCCGCCACCACGACCAGAGGTGTGGCTTGCAAGATCACCGTGGCCGAAGAGAGCGGCGCGAGCCAGAGCGCGAGAACGTAGAAAAGCCGCCCCGTGATCTCGAAGCCCACGCGGATCACCATCGGGCGCGAGCGTGCGTCGCGGGTCCAGAGGCGGTGGCCTTGCAACCGCGCCATGAGCGCGAAAAGAGCAGCGCCACCGACCCCGAAAAGCATCAGTGCCAAGGCAACGGGGATGTCCTGCGTCGCGCGTTTGATCAGCGCGTCTTCGACGGCGAAAGCGGCCATTGCGGCCACCATGAAGGCGCTACCGATCGAATTGAGCCGCCGATTGTCCTGCATTCCGCCCTCTACTTCCGTGCTCCGGGCACAGAAGCGGAGCGGATGGGCAGGGTCAAGCGATCACTGGCCCTTCTTGGCGAGCCACTCTTTCATCCACGCGATTTCGGCTTCCTGCGCCGCGATCACCGCTTCGGCCAGTTTCCGAACCTCGGGATCCTGCCCGTGTTCCAAGACGATCCGCGCCATTTCAACAGCGCCTTGATGGTGCGGGATCATGCCCTTGATGAAATCGACATCGGCATCGCCTGTGAGCGGTTGGCCCATATCGCGGTGCATGGCTTCGTTCGCGGCGGCGAGGGCTTCGGCATAGGGGATCCCTTGCGGAGTGCCATGGCCCGTGTGGGCGCTATGGTCTGTGCTTTGGGCAAAGGCAGGAGCGGCGAGAAGGGTGAGAACGGGCAACAGGTGGCGCATGGAAACTCCGTGGAACAAGACCCGCTGCAGATAGCATGCAGCGGGTGCCCGAGGTTTCACAATTGCGTGGCTGGTGCGTCAGCAGTTCGGCACGTTCACCGCGAGGCCGCCAAGCGAGGTTTCCTTGTATTTCTCGCTCATGTCATGGCCCGTCTGGCGCATGGTTTCGATGCAGACGTCGAGCGAGACGAGGTGCTGGCCGTCGCCGCGCAGGGCGAGAGAGGCCGCCGAAACCGCTTTGATCGCGCCAAGGCCGTTGCGCTCGATGCAGGGCACTTGCACGAGGCCGCGCACGGGGTCGCAGGTCATGCCGAGGTGATGCTCCAGCGCGATTTCTGCCGCGTTCTCGATCTGCTCGGGCGTACCGCCCATCACGGCTGCCAAACCCGCCGCCGCCATCGCCGAGGCGGAACCCACTTCCGCTTGGCATCCGGCTTCGGCACCGGAGATCGAGGCGTTGAACTTCACGAGGCCACCGATGGCCGCCGCCGTCAGAAGGAAGTCCGGCACCTTGGACGCGCTCGCACCCGGAACGTGATCGAGCCAGTAGCGCACCACGGCGGGCATCACGCCTGCCGCGCCGTTGGTGGGCGCGGTCACCACTTGCCCGCCTGCCGCGTTCTCTTCGTTGACGGCCATAGCATAGGCGCTCATCCAGTCGTTGATCGTGTGCGGCGCAACAAGGTTCAGCCCGCGCTCGGCCAAGAGCGCTTCATGGATCCCCTTGGCGCGACGGCGCACCTTGAGGCCGCCTGGCAGGATACCATCGGTGTTCAACCCGCGGTCGATGCAATCGTTCATCACCTGCCAGATCCGCCCGATGCCCTCCTCAAGCCCTTTCGCCCCGTTGCGCGACACCTCGTTGGCGCGCTTCATCTGGGCGATGGTCAGCCCGGATTTGGCAGCCATTTCCAGCATTTCGGCAGCGGTTTTGAAGGGGTAGGGGATCGGCGCGCCTTCATCGGTGGCTTTGCCTGCGGCCAATTCATCAGCAGTCATCACAAAGCCGCCGCCGATGGAATAATAGGTTTCCTGCATGATCACGTCGCCTTGGGCATCGGTGGCCATCAGGATCATGCCGTTGGCGTGGCCGGGAAGAGCCGGGCCATACTCGAAGATCAGGTCGGTCTCGGGATCGAAGCCCATCGGCTCCAGCCCCGGTGCGTTAATGCTTTTCGTCTCACGGATCTGGGCGAGGGTGGCTTCGGCTTTCTCGTGGTCATAGGTGTCCGGCAGGAAGCCAGCCAGACCGAGGATGGTGGCGCGGTCGGTCGCGTGGCCGACGCCTGTGAAGGCGAGCGAGCCATGCAGCGAGGCGCGCAGGCCCTTCGGGTGGAACGGGGCCTTGCGGATGCGGTCGAGAAAGCGCGCGGCGGCAACCATCGGGCCCATGGTGTGCGAGGACGATGGGCCGATGCCGACCTTGAACATCTCGAAGACGGAGAGAAACATTTAGAGCGCGCTTCCTTCGGGAGGAGTGGGGAGTGAGGGATTGGAGAGCGGGGTTGACCCCAGTCCTTCAGCCATACTGCAGGCCGTCATCGACGGGCGGGCCTCGACGGCTTTGGCAAGGGCGAGAAGGGCGGGGAACTTGGCCAGATCGTACCAGCCCGATTGGCCACGCGGATAAAGCGCGGGCCAGCGCAGGAGGATCGAGAGGTAAAGATCGGTTGCCATCGGCGCATCCGGTCCGCCGAAGCCTTCGCGGGCGGCAACGGCCTTATCCAAGAGCGCCAGATGGCCGTTCAGCGTGTCGTGCAGGCAGTTGGACAGCGCCGCTTCCGCTTCGGGGGCGTATTTCTCGGGGTAGAACAGCATCCGAAGCTCGGCGTGGAGCGTGTTCGAGATGAAGAAGAGCCATTTCAGAAAATCCGGGCGCTGCGGAGTGCCGGGGGCAGGGGCAAGCTGGCCCGTTTCCTCGGTGATCCACAAAAGGCAGGCCGCCGTTTCGAACATCGCCCCGTGGGACGTTTCGATTGCGGGGATGCGGCCTACGGGATTGAGCCGCAGATATTCGGCACTCGACTGCCCGCCTGCACGGCGGTCCACCAAAATCGCACGATAGGGCATGCGAGTTTCTTCCAGCGCAAGGCGCAGGATCAGTGAAGCGTTATCGGGGGCGTAATGAAGCGTAATCATGATGGCATAATCCTGCGTTGGGTGTTCTGTTTTTTACCGCATGAAAGCGACCAAGCCACTCAACATTCCGGCAGTGGGACTTGCGCCTCTTCCGCCGCGTCTCGGGCATTCTTCGGTGGCGCCCCCCAAGCCCAGTTTTGGAAAATTGCACGGGAATTGCCCTCTCACTGCCCTTTGCGCGCCGCATTCCTGCGCCAAGGTGGTTTCAGAATTGGTAACAGGAGGTCACGATGCGGCTCGCTTATTCCATGGTTTTGTCTTTTGCCGCAGGCATTCTGCCTGCTTTTTCCACCGCCCAAGCGGCAACGCGCGAGCTGCCCTATGAAATCGCGCGGATCATCGAAGAGGATTCCTCGCGCGCGATTGATCGTTTTGGCCGCATCATGACGGGCATCTCGGCAGATGGCACGATTTCCGAAATGGCGATCCGCCGCCGCGAGATGGTTGAAGACGCCAGCCAGCGCGCCCGCCGCCTTTCCGCACTCTTGGCGCTTGATCTCGACAATGACGGGCAAGTCATCGACCGCGAAATCACCGCGAGCTTCGAGGCCGCGAGCACGCGTGACCGCCGCGAGCTTCTTGTTCTGACTGCCGCTGCGGACAAAGACCGCAACAATATCATCACTTTCGAGGAAATGCGCCTCGCCGCCGCCGAAAGCGTGCGCGGCAACCGTCGCTCCGCGCGGGACATGTCCTTTGCCTACGATATGCTGGTCTTCGATCTCGACAACAGTGGCGATGTGACCATGCGCGAGATGATGGAAGCGGTGGAGCGGTTCTCGCCAAAATGCTCCTGCGTGGAATAAACGCGAAGAATTCTATCCGGATTCCTGTACCAAGGCAGCGAGATGCGGTGAATAGCCTCTCGCCTCTTTAGCCTGCCTTTCGTAAAAGGACGCGACCAAAAAAGGAGTCGCGCGCATGTCTGGAGAACTTTCACCCATCGACAAGGCCAAATTCGTAGCGGCAAAGCGCGCGGTGGATTTCGTAGAAGACGGGATGCGCGTGGGCTTGGGGACAGGTTCCACCGCAGCGTGGATGGTGCGCTGCCTCGGCGAGTTGGTGCGCGAGGAAGGCCTGAAGATCAAAGGCGTGCCCACCTCGACCCGCACCGCGCAACTCGCGCGAGATTGCGGCATTCAGGTGGTGAGCCTCGATGAAGCCAAATGGCTCGACCTGACCATCGACGGCGCGGACGAGTTCGACGGTGATCTGAACCTGATCAAGGGCGGAGGCGGGGCGCTTCTGCAGGAAAAGATCGTGGCTACGGCCTCGGACCAGATGATCGTGATTGCCGACGTGGGCAAGGAAGTGGAGCGCCTCGGGGCCTTCCCGCTTCCTATCGAAGTGATCCCCTTCGGCTGGCAGACCACCAAGACGCTGGTGGAAGAGATGCTGATCTCGATGGATGTTCTGGGCCGCGACGTAACGCTGCGCATGAATGGCGAGCGCCCCTTCGTGACCGACGAGGGCAACCATATCCTCGATTTGCACCTCAACCGCATCGGCAATGCCCGCCAGATGGCGATGGTGCTGAACCAGATCCCCGGCGTGGTGGAAAACGGCCTCTTCATCGATATCTGCGATATCGTGGTGGTGGGCTTCGGTGATGGCCGCGTCGAAGTGCGCGACATCAACGAGGGCACCGTCGAGAAAGATCGGCTCGACTTCGTAGAGAATGACAACCTGTTTAGTGATTTGATGGAATAAGAGACGTTTTTAGGCGGTCGCCGAAGGCCACGCGGCGACACCTGATCAATTTATTTATCGTGGCGTGTGCGGCCGTGTATTTCTGGTGGGATCTTGCGCAAACCGGGCTGACCTACTCGAAGGTCATGGCGATCGTTTTTTCGGTCTGGGCGGTGTTCATTCTGGTGGCGTTTCTGCGCCGGTTTACTGTGGCCGAGGTCACGGATCAGACGATAATTGTGCATGGTCTTTTGCGAAAGGCTTCAGTGCCTGTTGCGCTTCTCAAGCACTATAAGCTGCGCAATGAGAAGCGTATGGGCATGTTCGTTTGGGACGAGGGCGGAAAAGAACGCATTTCCGTGATATCCCTTCGTCAGCTTGAGGCGGAGCAGGTCGAAAAGCTGGCTGCGAGTGTGGCACGGCTGCGGCCGGAGCTCCCGAACCTCACCAGTGAGCAACTCGACGAAATCTATTCACTCAAGTCAAAAACCAAGGCCTGATCGCGGCGTTTTTCCGGATGAAGCCGTGTTGAGGCGCCCCCGAGGCTTTGTGCCCCCCGTTCCCGCAGGGGCCAAATTATAGAAGTGAGGGGCGCTGCCCCTCACACTCCCCGGGATATTTTCACCAATATGAAAGGGCTTTGGACGACGCAGGCCGGGGCCTATCTGGCCAAGGACGGAGCGCTGTGGAATAAACACGCGACGCTTTCGTTGTGAGGAGACCTGCCATGGCCGAATTCGATTATGATCTCTTCGTCATCGGGGGTGGCTCGGGTGGTGTTCGCGCGGGGCGCGTGGCGGCGCAAGCCGGGGCGAAGGTCGCTTTGGCCGAAGAGAGCCGTTATGGCGGCACCTGTGTGATCCGCGGCTGCGTGCCGAAGAAACTGATGGTGTTTGCGTCCGAGTTTCCGGGGCTTGTGGATGAGGCGCGCGACTATGGCTGGGAGGTGGAGGGCGGGGATTTCGACTGGTCGAAGTTCCGTGCCCGGCTTGACGGCGAGTTGACGCGGCTGGAGACGGTCTATCGCGGCATTCTGAAGAACAACGGCGTGACGACTTATGACGCGCGGGCGCGTTTGGCGGATGCGCATACGGTGGAGCTTTCGGACGGGCAGCGCTTTAGCGCGAAGCACATCCTGCTCGCGACAGGGGGGCGGCCTGTGCGGCCCGAGTTGCCGGGGGCGGAACTGAGTATGGTGTCGGATGACATCTTCCAGATGGAGCGCCTGCCCGAAAGCGTGCTGATCTTGGGCGGGGGCTATATTGCCTGCGAATTTGCCTGCATTCTCAACGGGCTGGGTGTGAAGACGTCGCTTTATTATCGCGGTGCGCAGGTGTTGCGCGGCTTTGATGACGAGGCGCGCGGGCTGGTGGCCGAGGAAATGGCGCAATCGGGCATCGATATGCATCTGGGCACCAATATCCTCTCGATGGAGAAAGATGCGGGCGGCGTGCGGGTGAAGGCCACCAATGGCACCGAGCGCGTGTTCGGGGCGGTGCTTTTCGCAACGGGCCGTGCA
>RFUP01000150.1 GCA_009922885.1 Paracoccaceae bacterium | reverse complement strand
GGTGTCGAGCAGCGCACGCACATCATCTGCAGAGTGGATGGGTGGCACCGGCTCATCATCGGCGGCGTCACCGTTGTCGAGATGATCCTCTTCGGCGACGAGAGCAGCGAGTTGGGCGGCCGCGTCGAGCGGGGCGCTGGCCGGATCTGATTCATCCGGCGATCTCCCGTCCGCTAGTGGCATCTCCGGTGGTGCCGCATCTGCATCACTCACCTCGGGCACGACGGGGTCGGGCGCCAACGATGCAGCACCCTTGGCGTCGTCGGCAATAGCTACCGCACCATCGTCGATGGTGATCATGACCGAGGGCTCACCGCCCAGATCCATGCCTCGCCAATCGGCGTGGGCACGGAGGGCGTCCACTAATTCGTCGATCAGCAGATCCTTGTTCGGGCAGGTCGTGTCGATATCGGTGGCTGCGAGACGCACCGTCACGTGGTTGGCGACCAGGCTGCGTCCATCGGCGGCGGTCACCATCTGGGCGTCGACCGCGGTGAGCATGGCGCGGCCCACATCGATCGGGCGTGGTGGCCGTGACGTGCCACGGCTGATGGTGCGGAGACGGTCAAAGAGGCCCATGGTGCGTACTGGCGCCGGCGGCGCCTCCTGTGAGGGTACTGCCCGCGATGCGGTGCTCGGTGTCGCATTCGCGCGGCGTGTTGCCCACGCGATGCTCGTGACGCGATGGCGGCCACCGTTCGATTTCCTCCCGAGGCGGTGTCCCTCGAGGGATGGGATGAGTCGGATTTCTCCTCGTGGCCGTACGGATATTCAGGGCCAACCCGATACACCCTCGATATCTCCAGCGAGTCGGTACGCGTCGAGCTCGCTGCTCGTATCGCCGCCAACGTTGCCCTCATCATCGCGCATCTGCTCCAGGCGCATCTGTGCGGCTTCAAGGCCCTCGGCACCGCCGCCCCGAAACCCGCAATCGCCGCCACGTTCTCGGTGCCCGCGCGCCGCCCCATTTCCTGACCGCCGCCCTTCAGAAGCGCCGCCACATCGGTGCCGCGCTTCACCACCAAAGCACCAACGCCCTTAGGGCCGCCAAGCTTATGCGCGGAAATCAGCGCCATCGTCGCGCCACACCAGTTGAAAGCAAAAGGCACCTTGCCAAAGGCCTGCGTCGCATCGGTCACGGCCAAGCCCTCGGGCAAGTCCTGCAAAATGCCCGTCTCGGAATTGGCCACCTGCAGCGCCGCGCGCGCAGGCTCCGCCACCTGCACCACGCCATCCGCAGAAACCGAAAGCCGCTCGCCGCACCACGCCCGCACCGCATCATGCTCCAGATCCGCACAAGCAATCGCGCGCCCCGCCAGCGCCAAAGCTGCCGCTTCGGTGGCTCCAGAAGTGAAAATCACATCCGCCCCGTCCGCGCCGAAAGCCTCCGCCACCTGCGCCCGCGCCTTCTCGACAATCGCCTTCGCCTCGCGGCCCTCTGCGTGCACGCTCGACGGGTTGCCCACGCACCCCATGGCCGCCACCATCGCGTCCCGCGCCTCTGTGCGCAAAGGCGCCGTGGCATTCCAGTCGAGGTAGACCCGGCTCACAGCCCGCCCCCGCTTTCTCTTTGCCAAATATCCCGGGGGGCGGCGAAGCCGGGGGGCAGAGCCCCCCTCTTCCCCGTCACATCAGCGCTCATTTCTCGTCCACCACCGAAAAGAGCGCCGGAACCGCCGGGCATGGGGCCAGTTGATTGGCGATCACATCCGAGAGCCGCGCCTGATGCAGATAGACGTAAACATGCGCCGAAAGCCCCTGCCAAAGGCGGTTCACCACCGATTGCGCCCGGGTGCCCGACAAGGCCCCCGACGCGCCCGCGCCCACATGCGTCGCGTCCACCGTCTCATCCACCGCCGCCAGCACATCCACAATGCGGATATCGGAGGGCGAATGCGCCAGTCTGTAGCCGCCGCCCGGTCCTCGCACCGACTCTACGAGCCCCGCACGACGCAGCTTCACGAAAAGCTGCTCCAGATAGGGCAGCGAGATATCCTGCCGCTTCGAAATATCGCCCAGGGTGATCAGATCTTCCTTGGGCTGCAGCGCCATATCCGCAAGCGCCACCATCGCATATCGCCCTTTGGTGCTAAGCTTCATTGCCGCGCGCTCCCCAATCCTTATGAGACACTGATTGACCTTGTCGGGGGCAGGCCTTATCTCGGCACGAGCCCCTCCGACAGAAGTCGGAAAACTTGGAATTGTTCTAAGGTGTCTGAGCGAATTCGTCAAGAATAACCGCCCCACCCAGACTGAAGTAGGAGAGACGGGAATGCCCGAAGTGATCTTCCCCGGCCCAGAAGGCCGCCTCGAAGGCCGCTACCACCCCCAGAAGGACCGGGACGCTCCCATCGCCATCGTGCTCCACGCCCATCCGCAATTCGGCGGCACGATGAACCACAAGGTCGTCTACAACCTGCACTACGCCTTCTACAACATGGGCTTCACGGTGCTGCGCTTTAATTTCCGCGGCGTCGGCCGCAGCCAGGGCGAATACGATCAGGGCATCGGCGAATTGTCCGATGCCGCCTCGGCGCTCGACTACCTGCAGTCGATGAACAACAACTCGAAGCACTGCTGGGTCGCGGGTTTCTCCTTCGGCGCTTGGATCGGCATGCAGCTTCTGATGCGCCGCCCCGAGATCACCGGCTTTATCTCGGTCTCGCCGCCCGCGAACATGTATGACTTCTCCTTCCTCGCGCCCTGCCCCGCGTCGGGTCTCGTGATCAATGGCGCCGCCGACCGCGTGGCCCCGCCCGCCGATACCCGCTCGCTCGTCTCCAAACTGCACGAGCAGAAGGGCATCACCATCACCCATCAGGAAATCGAAGGCGCGGACCACTTCTTCCGCGACGAAGAAAAGATGGGCACCATGATCGGCAACGTCTCCGATTACGTGAAACGTCGCCTCACCGAAACGAGCCGCTGATCCGATGTCGGCCCAGCAGGAACTCGCAGACGAACTCGCCCGTGACACCCTCGAAATCATCGAGATCACGGGCGATCAGGATCTGATCCGTCAGGTCTCCGAATTGCTCGCCACCTCCTCCACTGTGGCTCAAGAAGCCTTCCTCTCCTCGGTCCGCCTCCGCCTCGCCGTGAACCGCGCCCGCGCCTTCCTCAAGGAAAAGCGCGCCGCACTGGGCAAGGAATGAGCGCGCGGATCGACGCGCAACTGGCCTTCCTCATGGAGGCCGACCGGCTCAAAGCCGTCTCCCGCGCCTCCCGCCTTACAGATGGCTCCCGGTTCGAGAATTCCGCCGAACATAGCTGGCACGTGGCGCTTTTCGCGCTCACTCTGGCCGAACACGCCCCCGAAGGCACCGATCTGAACAAAGCCCTGAAAATGCTCCTCCTCCACGACCTCGTGGAGATCGACGCAGGCGACGCCCCGATCTTCGGCGAGGTTGACGCCGCCGCGATGGCCGCCAAGGAAGAGGCCGCCGCTACTCGCATCTTTGGCCTCCTGCCCGCCGATCAGGCAAAAGCCTTCCGCGCGCTCTGGGACGAGTTTGAGGCCAACGAAACCCCCACCGCGCGCTTTGCCAAATCGCTCGACCGTTTCGTGCCGCCGAACCTCAACCTCGCCAATGGCGGCGGCTCATGGACCGATTACAATGTCGGCCACGACGCGGTCACCTCTCGGATCGGCCCGAAAATCTCGAACGGCACGCCTGCGCTCTGGGACTGGCTCGCCCCCAAAATCCGCGCCTTCTTCGACAAGTAAGGCGCGGAAATCCCTCACTTCTTCGCAGGCTTCGGCCCCTTGGCCTTCTCCGCCAAATCGCGGGCAATCGCGTAAGCGCCCTTGATCTTGTCGGCATCCGAAGACCAATCCCGCCGCACGATGATCTTGTTGTCCTTGATCTTCGCCAGATCGCGTTGGTCCTTGATGAACTCCACCAGCCCCGCTGGATTGGCAAACTTGTCGCCATGGAACTGGATGGTGGCCCCCTTCGGCCCACCGTCGAGCTTTGAAATCCCCGCCTCTTTGCACTTCTCCTTGATGCGCACGATCAAGAGGAGCGTGTTCACTTCCTTCGGCAGCGGCCCGAAGCGGTCGATCAACTCGGCGGCAAAGCCCTCCAGCTCCACCTTGGTGTGCAGGTTCGAGAGGCGGCGATAAAGCCCCAAACGCACGTCGAGATCGGGCACGTAATCCTCGGGGATCAGCACCGAAACGCCGAGGTTGATGGAAGGCGCCCATTGCCCGTCCACATCGCTAAGGCCCTGCAGATCACCCGATTTGATCTTGGCAATCGCCTCTTCCAGCATGGATTGATAAAGCTCGTAGCCCACATCCCGCATCTGGCCGGATTGCTCTTCGCCCAAGAGGTTGCCCGCGCCGCGAATATCGAGGTCTTGGCTGGCAAGCTGGAAGCCCGCGCCCAAGCTGTCGAGCGAGCCGAGCACCTTCAGCCGCTTTTCCGCTGCAGGCGTGAGTTTCGCGCGCGGCTTCGTGGTGAGGTAAGCATAGGCGCGGGTTTTCGAACGTCCCACGCGGCCCCGGATCTGATAGAGTTGCGCAAGCCCGAACATATCGGCGCGGTGCACAACCATCGTGTTCGCAGTCGGAATATCGAGGCCGGATTCCACAATCGTCGTGGCCAGAAGCACGTCATACTTCCCATCGTAAAACGCGTTCATCCGCTCGTCCAAATCGCCCGCTGCCAATTGGCCATGCGCGATAATATACGAGATTTCAGGCACTTCGCGCTGCAGGAACTCTTCCATTTCCGGCAGATTCGCGATGCGAGGCACAACGATAAAACTTTGACCGCCGCGATAACGTTCGCGCAAGAGCGCCTCGCGGATCGTCACCGTATCGAATTCGCTCACATAGGTTCGGATCGCCAAACGATCCACGGGCGGTGTGCCGATGATCGACAAATCACGCACCCCGGAAAGCGACATTTGCAGCGTGCGCGGAATGGGCGTCGCGGTCAGCGTCAGTACGTGGATATCGGTCCGCAACTCCTTGAGGCGTTCCTTGTGGCCCACGCCGAAATGCTGCTCCTCGTCGATAATAAGCAATCCAAGGCGCTTGAACTTCACCGCCTTCGCCAGAAGCGCATGGGTGCCCACCACGATGTCCACGGTGCCATCCGCGATCCCGTCGCGCGTTACGGATGCCTCTTTCGCCGTCACGAAGCGCGAAAGCGGTTTTACAGTTACGGGGAAGCCCCGGAAGCGTTCGGCAAAACTGCGGTAATGCTGGCGCGCCAGAAGCGTCGTCGGCGCGATCACCGCCACTTGCACCCCTGCCATCGCCGCAATGAACGCCGCGCGCATCGCCACTTCGGTTTTGCCAAAACCCACATCGCCGCAAATCAGGCGGTCCATCGGGTGGCCGCTGTCGAGATCGCGCAACACGTCTTCAATCGCGCGCAACTGGTCGTCGGTTTCCGTGTAGGGGAAGCGCGTGCAGAAGGTTTCCCAAGAGTGGTGCTCGGCCTCCAGCACGGGTGCCGTGCGCAAGGCGCGTTCGGCCGCAATGCGGATGAGCTTATCCGCCATCTCGCGGATACGCTCCTTGAGCTTCGCCTTCTTGGCCTGCCAAGCGCCCCCGCCCAAACGGTCCAGAAGCCCTTCCTCATGGCCGAAACGGCTCAGAAGTTCGATATTCTCGACAGGCAGGTAAAGCTTTGCATTCTCGGCATATTCGAGCGCGAGGCATTCATGCGCCGCCCCTGCCGCGCGCACCACCTCCAGCCCCAGATACCGCCCGACCCCGTGGTCCACATGCACCACCAGATCCCCCGGTGTGAGCGACTGCGCCTCCGACAGGAAATTCTCCGCCCGCTTCTTCCGCTTCGGCTGCCGGATCAGGCGATCGCCCAGCACATCCTGCTCGGAAATCACCGTGAGGCTTTCGGTTTCGAAGCCTTCCTCCAAGGGCCAAACCGCCAGATGCAGCCCGTGTTTGCCCACGCCACGGAAGTCATTCACCAGAACCGCGCCGATCAACCCTTCATCTTCGAGAAGCCCGTCCAAACGCTCCCGCGCGCCTTGCGACCACGAGGCCACCACCACCGGCCCTTTCGCCATCCGCGCTTTAACATGCGCCGCCAAGGCCCCGAAAAGGCTTAAGGTTTCCGCTTGGCGTTCCGGTGCAAAATTCCGCCCGATCCGCGCACCTGCATCAATCGTG
>RFUP01000149.1 GCA_009922885.1 Paracoccaceae bacterium | reverse complement strand
GGCTGGGTGAGAATGGTGGTGATCTGCTCGGCCAGCGCCTCGGCCGTGAGCAGGCTTTCGGGGATCACGATGGCAGCACCGGTTTCGCCAAGACCACGCGCATTGGCGGTCTGGTGGTCATCCATCGCCGCAGCGAAGGGCACGAGGATGGAGGGGCGGCCGATCACGGTGAGATCGGCGACGGAGGATGCGCCCGCGCGCGAAATCACCAGCTGGGCTTCCGACATGCGGCGCGGAATGTCGTGGAAGAAGGGCTCAACTTCGGCATCGATGCCATGCGCGGCGTAGAACTCGGTCACGCGTGCGCCATCCTCGTCGCGCGCCTGATGGGCTATGCGCAGATGTTGGCGGAGGTCTTCGGGCAGCAGGGCGATCGCGGCGGGCACGGCATCAGAGAGGATGCGCGCGCCTTGGCTGCCGCCGATCACCAGAAGCGACATCGGGTAATCACCCGGCGGGATATAGCCCGCGCCAGCACGGTCCTTCACCGTGGCGCGCACCGGATTGCCGGTGTGTTGGGCATTGACACCATCGGTCAGTGCCGTGGGCCATGTGCCGCAAGCCACCGCCCCGACGCGGGGCGCAAAGCGGCGGTTGACGCGGCCCAGAACGCCGTTCTGTTCGTGGATGCCGCGCGGCAGGCCAAGAAGGGTTGCGGCGCTGAGCGCGGGAATGGAGGGGTAGCCGCCGAAGCCCATAACCACAGTGGGGCGATCGCGCAGCATCGAGACAGTTGCGCCAAGGATACCGCCAAGGATGCGGAGCGGGACCAGCGCGCGCGCGAGCAGCCCGCCGCGCGCGAAGGTGGCCGAGGAGACTTCGGTGATTTCGACGCCTGCCGGAAAGTTCTGGGTGTAGCGCGCGCCCCGCGCATCGGTGGAGAGCTTCACGCGCCAGCCGCGCGCGAGCATCTCTTCAGCAAGCGACTGGGCGGGGAACATATGCCCACCTGTGCCACCGGCTGCGATCACCAAAAGGGGTGCGTTTACATTCACCGAAACCTCCCGCGCAGGATTTCACCGATCTCGCCCTGCGGTCGGTTGCGGGTAAACGCCAGAAGCATTCCGACTGCAATACCAGAAGCGATCACGGAGGAGCCGCCATAGGAGACAAATGGAAGCGTCATGCCTTTCGCAGGCAGAAGACGGACAGCGACGCCCATGTTGATCATCGCCTGAACACCCACGACGCAAGCGAGGCCTGTGCCCGCGAGGCGGATAAAGGGGTCGCGTTCGCGCGAGAGGCGGAGGAGCGAGCGGATCACCACGGTGCCGTAAAGGGCGATGATGAGAAGAACGAGGATCAGCCCATATTCCTCGGCGGCCACGGCGATGATGAAATCGGTATGCGCGTCGGGCAGCGACCATTTCACTTGCCCCTCGCCGATACCCACACCGAAAAAGCCGCCTTCCTGAATGGCGTTGGTGGCGTAGCCGAGTTGGGTGCGGGGATCGACATCGGGGGAGAGAAAGCCGTCGATGCGGCGGGCGAAGTGCTCGGACGAATTATAGGCGGTGAAGCCACCTGCGATAACGAGCCCGGCAAGGCCGAGGATCAGCACCATCGGCGCGCCGCCCACGAACCACATGACGCCCCAGCCGAAAAGGATGAGCGCGGCCTGCCCGAAGTCAGGCTGCATCGCGAGGAGTAGCACGATTGCCGTGCACAGGAAGAAGGACCAAAGCCGCCCGGGCGGGCCGCCGATATCTTGGGCTGCCGCCATCATCCAAGCCGCAACCACGATAAAGCCCGGCTTGAGGAATTCGGAAGGCTGGAAGCTGGCGAAACCCAGCGAGTACCAGCGCACGGCCCCTTTGCCGAAATCGGTGCCGAAGAGGGGAAGCCCCAAAAGCGCAATCAGGGCGGCGAGAAAGCCCAGAACCGCGAGACGGCGCACGAGTTGCGGCCCCATCATGGAAACCACGAACATCACACCAAGCGCGAGACCGCCGAACATCGCTTGGCGCTGCACATAGTGGAAGGGCGCGAGGCCGTTCTTTTCGGCCAGAGGCACCGACGCCGCGAGGCCCAGAACTATGCCGATGGAGAAGAGGAGGAGCACTGCGGACAGCGCCCATCTGTCGATCGTACGCCACCATTTGGGGAGAACCGGTTCGCCACCCGCCACGGGTGCCGAGCCATAGACCATGTCCGTCATAGGATACCGCCGTTGACTGCCTCTCATCGCCCCTTTGCGGGGTCTGGGGGTAAGTGTAGCGGTTTGAAGGCTCAACTGCCAGAGAAAATACCAACTGTGGTGGCGGGAAGCGGGGTTTCGCCTGCTCTTTGTGGGGGGCCAAAAAGGGGGCGCTGCCCCCTCTGCCTCCGGCATTCACCCCCGGGATATTTCCGAAAGCGAAAGCAGGGCTTGCAGGCATTCCGGGAACGGGGCATTCGAAGGCTATGGAATTCGATACGGTCATCTTGGGAGCCGGGGCCGCGGGCCTCATGTGTGCGGGGCGGCTTCAGGGCCGGACGCTGGTGGTGGATCATGCGCGTGCGCCCGGCGAAAAGATCCGGATCTCCGGTGGCGGGCGGTGCAATTTCACCAATCTGGGCACAGGCGCGCAGAATTTTCTCAGCGCGAACCCGCATTTCGCCAAATCGGCTTTGGCGCGCTACAGCCCGCGGGATTTTCTGGCGCTGGTCGAGAAGTACAAGATCGCGTGGCACGAGAAGACGCTGGGGCAGCTTTTCTGCGACGGCAAGGCCACGCAGATCGTCGATTTGCTTTTGGCGGAGATGGCGGGGGCGGAACTGTGGCTTTCGACCTCTGTGATCGAGATCGGCGAAGGGTTCCGGCTGGTTCTGGAGCGCGAAGGGCAGCGGCAGGAAGTTCGGGCGAAGACCCTTGTGGTGGCGACGGGCGGGAAATCCATCCCGAAGATGGGGGCCACGGGGATTGCCTACGAGATTGCCGCTCAGTTCGGCCATCAGGTGACCGAGACGCGGGCGGGATTGGTACCGTTCACCTTTCCCGAGGGGCGGTTTGCGGATTTGGCGGGCGTGGCTTTGCCTTCGGTGGTATGCGCAGGGGGCAAAAGTTTCGAGGAGGCGCTGCTTTTCACCCATCGCGGGCTCTCGGGGCCGTCGGTGTTGCAGGCGTCTTCCTATTGGCGCGAAGGCGAAGAGATTTCGGTGAACCTTTTTCCGGGGTTCGATGCAGGCGCGTGGCTTCTGGGCGAGAAAAAGACCTCGGGGAAGAAGATGGTGGGCACGGTGCTGGGGCAGCGTTTGCCCACGCGGTTTGTCGAGACGCTCGATCTGCCGAAGGGGCCGATGGCGGAGCAGCGGGACAGTGATTTGCGCGGGCTGGTGGCGGGGTTGGCCGCATGGCGGCTGAAACCGTCGGGCACGGAAGGGTACCGGACAGCGGAAGTGACCGTGGGGGGCGTGGATACCAAGGGGATCGACAGCCGGACCATGATGTCGAAATCGGTGCCGGGGCTCTATTTCATTGGCGAATGTGTGGATGTGACGGGCTGGCTTGGCGGGTATAACTTCCAATGGGCTTGGGCTTCGGCAGTGGCGGCTGCAGACGGGATCAACGTGGACGCGCGTTGACGGATTTTTCATGAGTTATGCTTAGGGTTTTCCGTGACTTTCACGGAGATCGGCATGGCGTTGGTGGTTTGGCTATTGCGTTTGATAGGTGCGGAATTCTTCCGCCAGCCGCCAGAGCGCCGTGCCCCATTGGCCGAAATCGGAGGCGCGGAAGAGGCGGACCGAGGGGTAGAGCGCGGTTTCGAAGAGCCGCGTGCCCCACCGCCATTCCGAGCCTTTGGGCAGAAGGACCCATGTTTTCACGCCAAGCGCCCCTGCGAGATGGGCCGTGGCATTGTCGATCGTGATGACGAGATCGAGGGCGGCAATTTGCGCGGCCTGTCGGGTGAGGGAGGCCAGCGGATCGACAGACGGGTCCGACAGAAGCGGCGCGCCGAAGGCTTGCGAGAAGGCGGTGAGGTCGGGCCGGCCATATTGCAGCGAGTGGAAGCGCGTTTTGGGGCGAGCGGAGAGCGGGGCCAAGGCCTCGGGCGTTATGGAGCGGAGCGCGCCTGTGGCTTCGGCGCGGCTATGCCACGAGAGGCCCACGTTCAGCGCAGAGCCCATCTTGGCCCAAGCGCTGCGGTAGCGACCGGTGAGGGCGGGATCGGCGTGGAGGCACTGACCGCCCTCGGTGGGGGTCTCGACGAAACGCCACGCGGAGAAGAGCGAGGATTGCCAATCGAACTGCGCCTTTTGCAGAGCGGTGTTGGCTGGGCAGGTTTGGGGCACGCAGGTGATCTGCGCGGCAAGCGGGCCAAGGAGCGGGAAGAGGCGCGGATCGGCTTCAAGCGTGATCGCGGCTCCTTCGGCCAACAGGCGGGGGAGGATGCGGGCCTGCATGATCTGGTCGCCGATCCCCTGCTCGGCCCAGAGAAGGAGGCGGCGGCCCTTCACGGTTCCGCCCTTCCAATAGGGCGCGCTGAACGGGCGGCGGTATTTGGCGTGGCTTTCGAGCTGCCAGCGCCCCTGATCGTAAAGCGTGAGCCCCTCGGAGACTTGGCCTATTCGGAACAGTTCAAGCCCGAGGGAGCGCTGGATATGCGGATGATCGGGGGCCTCGATGCGGGCCGTTTCGAGCGCGTCGCGGGCGGCTTGGAACGCGCCCAACTGGCGCAGCGCGCGGGCAGCGAGGAGGAGCAATTCGGCGCGGCGGGTGGCGTCGCCCTCGGCGGCGATGGCGCGATGGAGCGCGGCCAGAGTTGTGTCCGAGGGCACGGGGATCATGGGTCGAGCGCGGCTTTCACGCGGGCCACGAAATCGTCGCCGCGTTTCTCGAAGTTGTCATATTGGTCGAACGAGGCGGCGGCGGGCGCGAGGAGCACCACATCACCCGCCTCGGCCTCGGCGATGGCTTGGGCGACGGCGCGTTCCATCATGGTGCACACTTCGGCTTCGGCACCATCAAGCTGGAGGGCGAATTTCGCGGCTTCACGGCCGATGACATAGGCTTTCTTGACGTTGGGGAGGCCCGGTTTCAGGCCCGAAAGCCCGCCTTCCTTCTCAAGCCCGCCGCAGATCCAGCGGATATTCTGGAAGGCCTCCAGAGCTTTCAAGGCGCTATCGACGTTGGTGGCTTTCGAGTCGTTCACGAAGCGGATGCCGCGCGCCTCGGCGATGGTTTGCGAGCGGTGCGGCAAGCCAGGGTAGCTGGCGAGGCCGGTTTCGATGGCGCGGGGCGAGAGGCCAAGGGCGCGGCAGGCGGCATAGGCGGCGCAGGCGTTCTGGTGGTTATGCGCCCCGGGGAGGCCCTTCATCTCGCGCAGGTCGATCGCGGCAACTTGCCGGCCCTTGCGCCATTCGGTGAGGAAACCCTTGCGGGCGAAAACAAGCCAGCCCGGACCTGCGAGTTTGCGGGCGGAGGAAACGCGGATGACGCGGTCGTCCCCTGCCCCTTCGGAGAGTTGGTTCGCCAGATATTGGCCCTCGCGCTCGTCGACGCCGATCACCGCGCGGTCGGGCCCGCCTTCCGCGAAAAGGCGGCGCTTGGCCGCGAAATAGCCGCCCATGCCGGCGTGGCGGTCCAGATGGTCAGGCGAGAGATTGGTGAAAACGGCCACATCCGGGGTGAGCGCGCGCGCAAGATCGGTTTGATAGGAGGAAAGTTCGAGCACCACGACACCGCCATCGCCGGGCGGGTCGATATCCAGCACGCCCCGGCCGATATTACCGGCCAACTGGCTCTCGCGCCCGTCCTCGGAGAGGATGTGATGGATGAGGGCGGAGGTGGTGGATTTGCCGTTCGATCCGGTGACGGTGATGACTTTCGGCGGCTGATCGAAATCGTCCCAGCCTTTATGGCCGAGGGAGCGGAAGAAGAGGCCGATGTCGTTATCGACAGGCACTTCGGCGTCCCAAGCGGCGGCGATCACGCGGTTCGGTTCGGGGTAGAGATGCGGAATGCCCGGCGAGGTGACGAGGCAGGCGATACCGTCGAAAGCGCCTTGGCGCGACAGGTCGCGGGTTTCGAAGCCCTCGGCTTCGGCCTTCTCGCGGGCGGCGGGGTTATCGTCCCAGAGCACGGGATGCGCGCCGCCTGCTTTCAAGGCGCGTGCGGTGGCGAGGCCGGAGCGGCCAAGGCCCAGAACAGCCACTGATTTACCCTCGAAACCCTGAACCGGGATCATGCGCGC
>RFUP01000148.1 GCA_009922885.1 Paracoccaceae bacterium | reverse complement strand
ACCCATTGGGCTTGCTGGCCACCAAACGCAAGGTTTCATTTCCACCCGCCTGCGCTTTGAAAAATGAGTTTTTGATAAATTGTTCTTCAAATGCATCCATTTGGCCAGTAATTGGGCGGTTGATGCAAGCCTGCATTTGTGAAACAGCTGTGCGGCTTTTGCGCCCCATGACGCCATCGGGAACTCCAGCATCAAAACCAAAATAATTGAGTGCTTCTTGCAGTTCCTTTGCTTTCTGGCGCTCCGCTGATGATACACCACCACCACCGGAATTGCGTGTTCTATTTGTGGCGTTCCCTTGGTTTGCAATTGCAGCTCCAATCATTGCACCCATGAGACCTTTAACGAAGTCATCGTTTGCAGATGCACTTGTTGTAGAAAGCGCTATGCAGGCTGCTGCTGAAATTATTTTGCTGCGCATATCAATCCCCCCGGTAAGATATACTCTCATAGTTGGAGTGTTAATCAAAAAAGTAAAGGTCTCATTATGGCAGTGGAAGAATTCAAAAAAGCCCAAAGCTTCTTAGCAAAACTGGGACCGCTTTCGGGACCGCTCTGAAAAGATGATGGTCGTATAACACACTATAATTGCTTCATATTTTGGGATTCACGACTGCCCTTCAGCGGCACCACTCGCCAAAAATTTATGCCTAATATCAATGGCTTGTGCATTTCAAGGTCGATAGATCCACCCTTTTACCCACCTTATTTGTTGTGCTGCCACGCAGGCGCGCGCACTGGCGTCATGTTCCCAAGCCTCATTCCCCAGCGGCGGGGAGCCAGAAAAACTTAACCTGTTCGCAAGATTTATTTCGCGCACGCGCACGTGAGGCTGTGTGCTTGGATAAAAAGTTTGGTCGACAAGTCAGATGAAGCTGCCCAAGCTTGATATAAGGATGACTGAGGGGTTCAGGCCAAGCTTGAGAATTGTGCGAATTGTTATTTCAGCACCGGGACATCAACACGCACTTCTACCGGATGCTGCCAGACCCCAAAGCGATAGCGGCAGCGTGCTTCGCATTTAGTTGCTTTGTTATCTATTCTATGTAAAACTTACCTGACCGGCGACCCCCAGAAGACAAGAACCGGGTTGCATCAAAGGGAGGAAGCAAGATGAACATCAAGACATGGGCCGCCGGCATCGTTGTCGGTCTTACCCTTACATTCGCAACAACCGCGCAGGCCGAATGGGCCCCGAAGGGCCCGCTCACCATCGAGATCGGCTTCGGCGCGGGCGGGTCAACCGACACGATCGGCCGTATCGTAGCCAAGGTAATGAAAGAACAGACCGGCTGGAACGTGATCGCCGAGAACAAGCCCGGCGGTGGCGGCATCGCCATGTTCACCGGCATAGCGAACCGCCCCGCCGACGGGCAGACCATCGGGCTAGGCGTCAACATGCCGATCCTCGTGAACCTTGTCACGCGACCGGCGGAAATGGCCTTCGACCTTGACAGCTTCGACTATCTCGGAACCGCCGGGCGGGCGCAGCTGGCCATGATCGCGCGCTCAGACGCGCCCTTCGATGATGTGGCGGGCCTGATCCAATACGCCAAAGCGAACAACGCCCCGATCGCATTTGACGCCAAACCGCAGGAACTGGCCATGCGCCAGGTGATGCAGGCGGCGGGGGTCGAGTTCCAGTTCCTCTCCACCAAGGGTGGGGCTGAGAACGTGCAACTCATCCTAGGCGGTCAGGCCATCGCGGGCTTCGAGGCGGGCGAACACCTGTCCTTCCTAGATGCTGGTCAGCTCAAGATGATAGCGTCGATGAACAACGCACGGCACAATTACGCGCCCGACACGCCCACCCTGATCGAACAGGGCTATCCGATCTACGTGGACCCCGTCTTCTTCTTCGCCGCGGCCAAAGGCACGCCGGATGACGCGCGCGAAGCACTTAGCAAGGCGTTGGCGAATGCGCTGGCCAGCGAAGAGGTGGCGACCGTCGTGCAGAATTCGCTCAAGTCGCCGATCCTGAACATGGGCCCGGAAGGGACCGAGGCGATGCTGCGCGATGGGCTCAGCAACGTCGCCCAGCTGTTCAAGTAAGTGATGCAGACTGACCGCATCACTGGGGCCACCCTGATCATGCTGGGTAGCCTTCTGATCTGGTGGATCATCCCGTGGCAGGCCGAGGAAGTCGGCTATGGCTGGCTGCGGCCGCGCACGCTGCCCTACATCATCTCGGCCGGTCTTTTTTTCTGCGGTGTTTGGATGATGCTGCGACCGGTGGCCGAGGGTCTGACCGCTGCCAACTGGCCGCGTGCAGCGATTTATGCCGGGATCCTCGTGTCTGGGCTGGCGCTTATGTCGCTGTTCGGGTTCCTGTGGGTCGCGCCGCCCATGGCGCTGGTGCTGATGCTAGTCGTGGGGGAACGCCGCCTGCTGTGGCTGACGGCGGGGGCCGCGGGCACGCCTTCTGCGATCTGGGTCTGTGTCGCGATCCTTCTGGAAAGGCCGCTGCCCTAGGATGTTCGACACCGCCACCATACTTGCCGGTCTCGGCGATGTGTTCCAGCTGATGACGCTCCTCTATGTGCTGGCGGGCGTCATCATGGGCCAGTTCGTGGGTGCGGTGCCGGGGATCGGGCCGGTCATGGCGACGGCCATAGCCATCCCTTTCACCTTCGGGATGGACCCGCTGGCAGGCATCGGCTTCCTTGTCGGTATCAACAAGGGCGGGCTGGTGGGCGGCGCCATTCCGGCGGTCCTGATCAATACGCCCGGCACGCCAGATGCGGCGGCGACAGCACTCGACGGCTATCCGATGGCGCAGCAGGGCAAGCCGCTGAAGGCCACGAAGATGGCGCTTTATTCCTCAGTCACGGGCGACACGTTCAGCGACATTGTATTGATCACGGTGTCCGCACCGCTGGCGATCCTCACGCTCCGCATGGGCCCGGTCGAGGTTATGGGGCTCATGCTTCTGGCCTTCGCGGTGATCGCGTCGCTGATGGGTGCGTCGATCGCGCGGGGGCTGGCGGCCGCCGCACTGGGGCTGCTGGCGGCGATGGTCGGCACCGACCCGGAACATGCCACGCCCCGCTTCATCTTTGGCAATTTCGAGGTCTATGACGGTCTGCCGCTGGCCGCGGTCGCCATCGGGATGCTCGCGATCTCGGAACTTCTCTTCCGTCTCGCCCGCACCCGCAGTGCGCAGGCCGCGACTATCCGGATCCCCCGCGACCAGCCGTCCGAGGACCGCCGCGTGTCCTTCGCCGAATACTGGGCCTGCCGCTTCACCATGTTGCGCGGCGCGGTGATCGGCACGCTGATCGGCGCGCTGCCGGGCATCGGATCGACCGCGGCGGCGTTCATGTCCTATGCCTCGGCCAAGCAGGTCAGCCCGGACCGTGCCAGCTTCGGGCGCGGCAACATCCATGGGATCGCCGCGGCGGAAAGCGCCAATTCTGCGGTTATGGGGGCGAACATGATCCCGATGCTGACGCTTGGCATCCCCGGCAGCGTCAGCGCTGCGCTGATCGTGTCGGCCTTTATGATCCACGGGGTGCAGCCGGGGCCGTTTCTGTTCGAACAGCAGGGGAGGCTAATCTACGGCCTTTTCGGCGCGATGATCCTCGCCAACCTCATGAACCTTCTGGTGGGGCAGGTAGGGATGCAGTTTTGGGTGCGCGTCATCACCGCGCCGGAAAGCTTCGTTCTGACCTCGGCGCTGCTTTTGTGCTTTGTCGGCGTGTCGCTGGCGGCAGGGGGGCTGTTCGGGATCGGCGTCATGCTAGCCTTCGCAATCCTCGGCTTCGTCATGACGGCCTTCGGCTTTTCCGTGGTCGTCTTCGTCATCGCTTTCTTCCTGGGGCCGCGGTTCGAGATCTCGCTTTCGCAGACGCTGGCGCTTCTGAACGGCGATCCTCTGCGGCTTTTGGATTATCCTTTCGGATTTGTCATGATCGTGGCTGCCCCGGGTCTGGCGGTGTGGTTGGCGCGTCGGCGCGCCTGACGGGGTGGATCAGCATGACAGCCCCAATCTACGCCGTGGGCGACATTCACGGCCAGCTTTCCATGCTCGACGATGCTCTCGCTCTGATCGAGGCCGATGGCGGCGCCGGCGAGCCGGTGGTCTTCCTTCGCGATTACGTCGACCGCGGCCCTGACAGCGCGGGTGTTCTCACGCGGTCTTGTCAGAGGAACTTTGCTTGAGACAGGGCAGGGGACGGACTAGCGTTTGGTTATGACCAGACGCTCCCCCTTCAAGTACTTCAAGACTAGTCCAGAGATCATCCGCCTGGCCGTGATGCTTTATGTCCGGTTCCCTCTGTCGCTGAGGAATGTCGAGGTTCTACTGCATGAACGCGGTGTAGAAGTCATTCGCAGCAGGCCCAATAGAGGTCCGCTTTGCGGACGGAGCGCTCGTAGGCTCTCGCATTTGCAATGGCGGCTTGCAGCTTAGATCACCCATCGACCGTTTCCATCTGCCAGGCCTTGATCAGCTTCGGCAACGCCTCATTCCAGTCGATAACACCGACGTTTTTTGCCCAAGCGTAGTATTGGCCAATGAGATCGCGCTCTAGCGTCGGGTTCCGGCCCGCGAGGTTGGTCAACTCGGTGCGGTCAGCCTCCAAGTCGTAGAGCTCCCAGGGTTTGTCATGGAGGCGCACAAGTTTGAACTGCCCCAGCCGAATGGCTGCATTGCCTTCATGTTCCCAAAATATCGGCTGTTCGCGTTGCCAGTCCTCGCCCTTCAACAGCGCCAACAGCGACTCACCTTGAAGCGGTTGAATTTCGTGGCCACCCAACTCATTCAGATAAGCTGCACCCGTGGCTTCCAGAATGGTCGGAAGAAGATCGACAACGTGGCATGGCGCATGGGCAACACCACGAGGTCGAAATCCCTTGGGCCAATGCGCGACCAGTGGGGTCGAAATGCCACCCTCATGCACGTAGTGTTTGTAAAGGCGGAACGGCGCATTTGACACGTTTGCCCAGGGCTTGTCGTAACTCTGGAAGGTTTGCGCATCTCCTGGGTGAACGCCGGTGACGTTGCCCATCGTGATCTTGCGTCCGTCATGGGTCCTGTCGGGATAGAACTTCGCCCAGCCGTCCTCTGCCATGAACTCGGCGCACCCGCCGTTGTCCGACAAAAACAGGATCAGCGTATTCTCGAACTGCTCCAGACGTTTCAGCGCGGCAACCAGCGTTCCGATGGACTGATCCATGCGGTCGACCATCGCCGCATAGGTGGCCATCTTGCTGGCCTCCCAATCCTTGTGCGGTTCGTCCACCCATTGATGGACGGTGCTATCTCGGGGAGATATCTCCCATGACCGCTGGAAAATGCCCGCCCCGTTCATCGTCTCGTGGCGGGCCGTGCGGATATAGTCCCAGCCCTTGGCATAGATGCCATCATATCTGGCAATATCCTCGGGATGGGCGTGCAGCGGCCAATGCGGGGCAGTATGGGCAAGGTAGAGGAAGAAGGGTTTCTCATCGGCGATCGCCCCCTCGATCATTCCGATGGCTTTGTGTGTGATGGCGTCCGTGAAATAGAAGTCATCCGGGAAGGCCTCGACCCTGCTGTCATCCTCCAGAACGTAATGGGGCGAGAAAAAATGGGTCGCGCCATCCATTATCCCGTAGAAACGGTCGAAGCCGCGCTGCCGGGGCGTCGGGTGTTCGACATCACCGACCCGCCAGCTATCGACATTGCGAGCCTCGAAATCTCCTGCCACGTGCCATTTGCCCGACATCAGCGTCGCGTAGCCGCTGGCCTTGAGATGCTCTGCAATTGTGGCACTGTCGTTGCGGAGGAAACCCTGATAGGCAGGCGTCCCAAGGTTTGCGCCCATATGCCCAACGCCCGCATTGTGGGGATAGAGACCCGTAAGCAGGGAGGCCCGCGTCGGACAGCACCGCGCGCAATTGTACATGGCCGAGAGCATGGCGCCCTCACGTGCCAGCGCATCAATGTTCGGGGTCCTGATTTCCGACCCCGTCACACCCAGATCGGCAAACCCCATATCGTCGGCCAAAATGAGAATGACGTTTGGTTTTTCTGATTGCCGCACTGCGGGATCCGCCTTCGAATGGCTTCCATGGTCTAATTGCTATCTGAACCTGAAAGTCGCGTCGATCAATTCTTTTCAAACAACGCTCTGGCAACAAAATCTGCTTCGCTTTAGCTCGTCAGCGGCCATTCGGACAGCCTGCAGCATCATTCAAAATGGGCTCGAAGCCGCTGTTGGCTGCGGT
>RFUP01000147.1 GCA_009922885.1 Paracoccaceae bacterium | reverse complement strand
CGCGCGGGCCTTCGGGATGCAGGTGCATTACCATAACCGCCGCCGCTTGCGGCCGGAGATCGAGGATGCGCTGGAGGCAACCTATTGGGAAAGCCTCGATCAGATGGTGGCACGGATGGATGTGCTTTCGATCAACTGCCCGCATACGCCCTCGACTTTCCACCTGATGAACGCGCGGCGTTTGGGGTTGATGAAAAAGGATGCGGTGATCGTGAATACTTCGCGTGGCGAGGTGATCGACGAGAACGCGCTGGGCCGGATGGTGCGCGCGGGCGATCTGGCGGGAGCGGGGCTTGACGTTTACGAGCACGGCACTGTGGTGAACCCCGATCTGAAAGGGCTGCCGAATGTGGTGCTTCTGCCGCATATGGGTTCGGCCACGCGCGAGGGACGGATGGAGATGGGCGAGAAAGTTCTCATCAATATCAAGACTTTCGCTGACGGGCATCGGCCACCGGATCAGGTGGTTCCGGCGATGCTGTAAGGCCGCGCGCCTCCCGGTCGGGTTTATCGATTGGTAAGGGTTCGGTGCTAGACCGGACCTTGAGGAGGCGTGATGCGACTGATCTGGGTTTTCCTGTTATGGGTCATGCCGCTTTGGGCGGAGCAAGCCGCGGATGGTGTTGCGCCGGAAGCGGCGGCACCTGTTTTGGCGGGATCCAGTGATCCGGCGGTGCAAGCGGCATTGGCGGCGAAAGCGGCGGGTGTGCCCGTGGAAGCGCGCGAGTGGATGATCGCGGCGGCGCATCCTTTGGCGGTGCAGGCAGGGGCCAAAGTGCTGGAGGCAGGCGGCACTGCGGCGGATGCGATGATTGCCGTGCAAGCGGTATTGGGGCTGGTTGAGCCGCAATCCTCGGGCTTGGGCGGCGGGGCGTTTCTGCTTTGGCATGATGGCGCGACGGGCGAGATAACCACGCTCGACGGGCGGGAAACGGCGCCTCTTGCGGCAACACCAAGGCTGTTCCAGACGCCGGACGGCAAGCCAATGGGCTTTTGGGATGCGGTGATCGGCGGGCGTTCCGTGGGCGTGCCGGGGGTTCCCGCTCTCCTGGGTGAGGCACATCGACGTTGGGGAAATCAGCCTTGGGGGAGCTTGCTCGATCCGGCAATTGAGTTGGCGGAAGCGGGGTTTGAGGCCTCGCCGCGGTTGGCGGCGCTGGTGGCGGCAGATCAGGAGCGGTTGTCACGGTATTCGGAAACGGCGGCCTATTTCCTGCCAGAGGGAAAGCCTCTTGAGGTGGGCGCGCGGCTGGTGAATCCCGATTATGCTGAAACGTTGCGGGACATCGCGCGCGAGGGCGCGGCGGCGTTTTATGCGACCGGCGAGGCGGGGATCGGGCGCGCGATTGTGGATGCGGTGCGACAGGTGCCGGATAATCCGGGTGTGCTTTCGGAGCTTGATCTTGCGGCCTACCAACTGCGCGAACGGGCGGCAGTTTGTGCGCCCTACCGCCAATACGAGGTTTGCGGAATGGGGCCGCCTTCCTCGGGAGGGGTGGCAGTTGGGCAGATCCTCGGGATGCTTGCGGCATTCGATCTGGCAGCTTTGGGCGCTGAAAAGGTGGAGGCGTGGCGCTTGATCGGGGACGCGAGCCGTTTGGCTTTCGCGGATCGGGAACGCTTTCTGGCAGACGAGGATTTCACGCCAGTTCCGGTGGAGGGGCTGCTCGATCCGGCGTATCTGGCCGGACGGGCTGAATTACTGCGCGGGGCTAAGGCTTTGCCCGCAGCGGAGGCAGGTAAGCCGAAGTGGAACCATGCCGGGTTGCGCGTGGATGGTGTGAGCCTTGAGCGCCCGTCTACAACCCATATTTCCATCGTGGATCGCTACGGCAACGCGCTTTCGATGACGTCGAGCATTGAGAATGCTTTTGGCAGCCGGGTGATGGTGCGGGGCTTTCTGCTGAATAATCAGCTGACGGATTTCAGTTTCGCGACCCATCGCGAGGGCGCGCGCGTGGCCAATCATCTGGAGCCGGGCAAGCGACCGCGCTCGTCGATGGCGCCGACGATAGTGCGCGAGGCGGGAAAGCCCGTGTTGGTGATTGGCAGCCCCGGAGGGAGCCGGATCATCGGCTATGTGGCGCAAACGGTGATCGCTTGGGCGGATTGGGGCATGGATGTGCAGGCGGCGGTCGCGATGCCGCATCTGGTCAATCGGTTCGGTCGCTATGAGCTGGAGGAAGGCACGACAGCTTTGGGGTTGGCACCTGAGTTGGAGGCAATGGGGTTTGAGACGCGCGCGGTGGAGATGACCTCTGGCCTTCATGGGATCGAGATTGGCGAAAGAGGACTTTCAGGCGGTGCCGATCCGCGCCGCGAGGGGATCGCCTTGGGCCGTTAGGGGCGCGAAATTTCCAAAGCAGGAGCACAGTCCTGCCATGTTTGCCGGGTAGGCAGGTGGGAATTGTGATCTATTTTGCGAGGACGGTGCTGTGTCCAAAGGGTATATTCTGGGGTTTGGCGTGGTTTTGGCGCTCGTTGGCGGGGCGGTTGATTATGACCGCATGTCGAAAGAGCAGGGCGTTGCCTTGGGCCAAATCGGAGCGGGCGAGTATTTCCAGAGTTTCAAGAGCCGGTATGACGGGGTGGTGGAAGCCCGCGCCGACAAGAAGGCGCTGGAAGAGCGGCAAGCGGTTGAACCGCGCACCCATCTGGCGGCAGCACCCGAAGGCTGGCAACGCATCGATTGGACACCGGATATCGAAGCTTGGATCAACGGGTTGACCGTGGCCGAGCTTGAGGCGTGGAAAAAGGAAAAAGCGCGGAAGGGCGGGCCGATGAGTTCCTCGATCGGTGGCCCGACAGCGACGGATATCAAACGCAAGACGCGGCAGGGCTATATCTACCACAAAGGCGCGCAAGTGGTGGAAGTGATCGCGACGTGGAAGCCTGTGCCGAAAGAGCAGCGCGGGATCATGGCGAATATGGTTGGGTTCATCAATCTTGCGATGAATTCACAGGTTCAGAAGGGCTTCGCCTTTATCCAGGGCGTTCCCTATAGCGTGACCTATTCGAATTATGATTGGGAATCCGAGGCGCGGGCCGCGCCGTTCAAACGGATTTCGGCGCAGATCGGTTTACAGGTGGAAATCCAGATCCGCGCCCGCACGACGGATCAGGCGGTGCGCGATATTCTGGCCGGGATCAACCATGCCGCGCTGAACGCGATGCTGGATGAACCGATGCCAAATGTTGACCCCGATATGCCTTTGCTGACCGTGGATGGCCAGATCCAGATGGCGGAGCTGGCTATCGAGGCAGAGCGGGAACGCCGGGCTGTGATGCAAGAGGAATACCAGAAGAATATCAATGGTGGGCTGGGGATTTTCGTGGCGAAGGCGCCTACTCCGCGCACGCAGGCGACGATGGACGAGGAAATGCGCAGCGCCTTGGAGCGCCAATTGGGCGGGCCGGAAGCGCCGGGCGCGGATCAGTTGGAGCGTGAAGCGCGCACGCAGGAAGTGCTGTCGCCGCGCGACGAAAACACGGGCATGATGGACCGGATGAAGGATTTCTTCAAACGCCCGGGCAGCGATGCGCCTGCGGAAGCCGCGCCTGCACCACGTCAGGCAACGCCCGAGGAATCGAAAAGCCAGGAAGAGCGGATGAAGGAATTCTTCAAGCGCTCCTCTGCCGACGAAGGGCAGGACGACCGCCGCGCGGCGTCGGCTTCGTCTGACAGCGTCGATCGGAGCGCATGTCCGAAGGGGATGCAGCGTGATGAATGCGAGGCTTTTCAGCGGGTTTATCAACGCAATGAAGAGGAGCTCAGTGCGCGGATGGCAGAGTATGACCGCCAATCCAGTGACCGAGCGCCCTCGAGTCCTTCGAAGCCGACGGTGAGTCGTTTGGGCGGAGGGAATTCCCGTTCGGGCGGGCCGGGGAATTGCACCTTCGAGAATGGGGTGAAACGCTGCCGCGTTGGTAACTGATCGGACGCTTCCGCGACATTCTCGAAGTCGGTTTTGAGCGCTGACGCGTCGGAAGGCTCTCGCGGTCTGGCATGGGATTGGGCCATATGTGGCGCAATCAATTCCGGAACGGAGTCCGTCCTATGAAGACCCATGTCAAAGCCCTTGTTGTTGGCGGTGGTGCCGTTGGCACTTCGATTGCTTACCATCTTGCAAAAGCGGGTTGGCAGGATGTGATGCTGCTCGAACGCGACGAGCTGACGTCTGGTTCGACGTGGCACGCGGCGGGCCTCTTGCCGCTCTTCAACATGAGCTATGCCACGACCCATATCCACAAGTACTCGGTGGATTTCTACAAGACGCTGGAAGAAGAAACCGGGCTGAACGCGGGCTTCTACGTGGTGGGTAACCTGCGCATGGCGCAGACCGATGCGCGTATGGACGAATACATGCTCTATTCCTCTGTTGCCGAAACGGCAGGGGTTTACCACGAGTTCCTGAGCCCGAAGGAAATCAAGGACCGTTGGCCGCTGGTGCGGACCGAAGACCTGAAGGGCGCGCTTTTCCATCCGCAAGACGGCTATATCAACCCCGCCGACGTGACCATGGCGATGGCCAAGGGCGCGCGCCAGCGTGGCGTGATTATCGAGCGCCGTTGGCAAGTGGACAGCTACTTCTGGACCGGATCTGCATGGCAGGTGACGGTGACGAAGATGGAAGAAAAGGGCGGTAACCTTGTGCCGTCCGACGAGAAGGTGGTGATCACCGCCGAGCATGTGGTTACGGCAACGGGCAACCACGCGCAGCGCACCGCGAAGCTTCTGGGCATCAAGATCCCTGCGATTCCGGTGGAGCACCAGTATATCGTGACTGAGCCGGATCCGGCGCTGGTGGAATGGCGCAAGACCAATCCGCAGCACCCAGTTCTGCGCGATGCGGACGCGAAGTGGTATGTGCGCGAAGAGCGCGGCGGCTGGATCCTTGGCCCCTATGAGCGCAACGCACCTGCTCGGTTCGAATATGGCGTGCCGGACAGCTTCCGCGCCGACCTCTTCCCGCTCGATCTGGAGCGGATCGAAGAGGAATACATGAGCATGATCCACCGTCTGCCCTCGTCGGAATCGGTGGGCCTCAAGGACGATTTCAATGGCCCGATCTGCTACACGCCAGACGGCAACCCGCTTGTGGGCCCGGCGCCCGGCCTGCGGAACATGTGGCTGGCGGAAGGCTTCAGCTTCGGCATCACAGCCGCAGGTGGTACGGGCTATTACCTTGCGCAGATGATGGTGGAAGGCGAAGCCGAAATCGACATGGCCTCGCTCGACCCGAAGCGCTACGGCTCGTGGATGACCACGGAATACGGCGCGCGGAAGAACGAAGAGTGCTACGAGCACGTGTTCATCCTGCACCATCCGGACGAAGAGCGCGAAGCCTGCCGCCCGCTGCGGACCGCGCCTGCCTATGACCGCCAGAAGGAAATGGGTGCGCAATTCGGCCAGGTGAACGGCTGGGATCGCCCGAACTACTACGGCCCGAAAGACGCGCCGGAGAGCTTCGATCACGACTCGCGCAGCTTCCGCCGTGGCGCGTGGTGGCAATATGCGGTTGAGGAAGCGAAAGCGGTGCGCAACACCGTGGGGATCATCGACGCAACCGCCTTCACCAAGCATCTGGTGCGCGGCCCCGGCGCAACCGCGTTCCTCGATCACTTCACCTGCAACAAGCTGCCGAACGTGGGCCGGATCAACCTGACTTACGCGCTGACCGATGCGGGCACAACGCGCACGGAATACACGATCGTGCGCCTGAAGGAGAACGAGTATTACCTCATCTCCGCCGGGGCATGGACGGCCTATGACGCGGACTTCCTCATCAAGGCAGCAGAAGATTTCATGGTGCAGGGCGGCGGCTACATCGACATCCACGATGTGACGACGCAGTGGGGCGTGTATGCTCTGGCTGGACCGAACGCGCGTGCGCTGCTGAAAGACATCGTGAAAGACGCCGATCCGGAAACGGTGCTGGGCAACAAGCGCTTCCCGTGGCTTTCCTACCGCGACATCGAATTGGGCATGTGCCCGGTGCGCGCGGTGCGTGTGGCCTACACGGGTGAACTGGGTTGGGAACTGCATTACCCGATCGAGTTTGGCCGCTACCTTTGGGATTTGATCTGGTCGGTGGGCGAGAAGCACGGGCTGAAGGGTGTGGGGGCTCGGGCGCAGAACTGGCTGCGTCAAGAGAAGTCCTACCGCGCGTTCGGCAACGAGCTGGGCCGCGATGCGACCCCGCTGGAAGCCGCGCTGGACCGTTTCGTGGACCTCAA
>RFUP01000146.1 GCA_009922885.1 Paracoccaceae bacterium | reverse complement strand
GCGCCCATCGTCCGCATCCGCTTCCCCTCCTTCTCGGACGGGCGCGGCTTCACCCTGGCCCGTCTCCTGCGCGCCCGCGGCTTCAATGGCCGCCTCCGCGCCGTGGGTCACGTGATCTCGGACCAATACGCCATGGCCCGCCGCGCAGGTTTCGACGAGGTGGAAATCTCAGAAGACCTCGCCAAGCGCCAGCCGCAAGCCGAATGGGTTTTCCGCGCCGACTGGACCGAGATGGATCACCGCGCCCGCCTCCGCACGGCCCCCGAAACCGCCGCGCAGTCCCGCGCCGCCTGATCCCGCGCACCGGAAAAGGAACGGGCCTTGGCCCGTTCCCTGGCGTTTTCCACAAGAAAACCTTCCATCTGACATGGATCAAAGATAACCCGCAGATGCCGGATTACTCCGGCCGAGGATATAGACATGACCGGAACCCAAGCCGTGACCGAACAAGTGATCCCGAAACCGAAAACGCTCCCCGATGCGCAAACCGTCACCGCCGTGACCCATTGGACCGAGAGCCTCTTCTCTTTCCGCGTCTCGCGCCCGCAAACCCTGCGCTTCCGCTCCGGCGAATTCGTGATGATCGGCCTCATGGATGATAACGGCCGTCCGCTCCTGCGCGCCTATTCCATCGCTTCGCCTTCGTGGGACGAGGAGCTGGAATTCTATTCGATCAAGGTGCCGAACGGCCCCCTGACCTCGCGTCTCCAGCACATCAAACCCGGCGATCAGATCATCCTGCGCCCGAAGCCCGTCGGCACCCTCGTGATCGACGCGCTCCTCCCCGGCGAACACCTCTGGTTCCTCGCCACTGGCACCGGCATCGCCCCCTTCGCCTCGCTGATGCGCGATCCGGAAACCTACGAGAAATTCGAGCAGGTCATCATGATGCACACCTGCCGCACGGTGGAAGAACTGGAATACGGCCGTCGCCTCGTCGAAGACCTGAAGAACGATCCGCTGATCGGGGAAATGGTCGAGGGCAAACTCCTCTACTACCCCACCACCACGCGCGAAGAGAGCCCACTCATGGGCCGCATCACCGATAACCTCACCTCTGGTAAGGTCTTCACCGATCTCGGCCTCCCCCCCATGGCCCCCGGTCGTGACCGCGCCATGGTCTGCGGTAGCCTCGCCTTCAACGTCGATGTGAAGAAAGTGCTCGAAGATTTCGGCCTCACCGAAGGCGCCAATTCCGATCCGCGAGAATTCGTGGTCGAGAAGGCCTTCGTGGGAGAAGGCGTCTAATCCTTCTAAAACCCCAATAAAAAAGGGCCGCGCGAGCGTATCGCGCGGCCCTTTCTGTTTCGCTTGGCTCTTAGCCTTCGATCTTCAGCGCCGCTTTGATCTGGTCAATCGCGGCCTTCAGAAGGTCGGGATTGTCCTTGGCCTTCTCCAGTGCACCTTTCAGAACAGTCTTCTGCAGCACGCTCACTTCGGAAGCGTCAACCAGCGCGATCACCTTATCGAAATCGAAGTTCTCGGGGTTCAGAAGCTCAGCGGGCGAAAGCTCGGCCACAGCCGCAACAGCCGCCTGAGCGGTCTCGGTTGCAGTCGTCGCGGTTTCGGTAGCCGCCGTAGCGGTTTCGGTCGCCGTGGTCGTTGCCGCGTCAGTGGCCGCTTGTGCGGTTTCAGCTGCTGCTGTTGCCGCCGCTTGTGCACCGCTTGCCGCAGCCGTAGCCGCATCAGCCGCTGCCTGCGCGGTCTCGGTCGTAGCTGCCGCAGTGGCCTCAGCCGCAGCACCAGCCGCCGCCGTTGCAGTTTCAGCCGCCGCTGCAGCGGTTTCGGTCGCAGCCGTAGCCGCAGTCGCAGCCGCTTCAGCCGCCTTCTCAGCGGTCTCAGTAGCTGCTTCGGTTGCCGCCGTTGCGGTTTCAGCCGCTTCCTTCACGGCCTCGGTCACTGCTCCGGTTGCAGCAGCAACCGCGTCGCCTGCGGCCGTTGCCGCGCTTTCCAGAGGCGCGGGCTGCGTCACGGCCTCACCCGTCGCAACAGCACCGGTTTCCGAGGATTTCGGGCCAAAGGTGAAATATCCACCAACGGCAACCAATGCGGCGATCACAACCCAAATAAGCTTCTTCATTCGTAAACTCCCGTCGTAGTCAGGTGCTATCCCATTCGGATAGCGGGCAACCTGCAGGTGCCAAATGGGCGAAGGAAATGAAACGAACAAGGGGAATTCCCTTTGCCTCAAGCCATTTTCCGCCTATTTTGTGGCTTGCAGCGCGGCGCGACCCCAAATAAGTTGCCGCGCGACTATCTCCAACCATTGAAGGAACCGTACCATAGGACGCAGACCTCACAACGCTCCGCCCACGCGCGAAACCGGCCCCCGGATTAACGAACGCATTCGCGGCTCGGATATCCGCCTGATCGGCGCCAACGGCGAGAACGTCGGCATCATTTCTCCCGATCGCGCATTGGCTATGGCTGAAGAACCCGGGCTTGATCTGGTGGAAATTTCCCCCACCGCCACGCCGCCCGTCTGCAAGATCATGGACTACGGTAAGTTCAAGTACGAGCAGCAGAAGCGTGAAGCCGAAGCTCGGAAGAACCAGAAAGTCATTGAAGTCAAAGAAGTCAAAGTCCGTCCGGGCACCGATGACCATGACCTCGACCGCAAGATCAAGGATGCGATCAAGTTCCTGCAAGGCGGCGACAAGGTGAAGATCACCCTGCGCTTCCGTGGCCGCGAAATGGCCCATATGGATCTTGGCCGCGAGCAGCTCGACCGCATCGCCGAAGAGGTGAAGGTCCACGGCAAGATCGAATCCATGCCGAAGCTCGAAGGCCGTCAGATGGTGATGATGGTCTCTCCGCTGCCGCAGAAGTAATTCCGGCCCCGCTGGAACACGAAACGCCGCCCCTCGGGGCGGCGTTTTTGTTTATCGGGTGTGAAGCCTGCGTCCCGACGGGTTAAGGCAGTTTTTGCCACCAACGTCATGACGCAAGCCATACACATGCCATACGCAATCCATACGCTTCGGAAACGGAAACCGCGAAGGTTAACGCGCTGACATTCCAAACATTATTCCGCAGCCATCGGCGCCTTCTCCGCAACCTGCCCCCGAGATGCCATACGTAACACCATGAAGCCCAAGACCGCCGAAACCGCCGAACCAGACAGCACCCCAAGGCGCACTTCGTTCATCAAGGTCTGGTCACTGTAGCTCAGGCCACCGATGAAGAGCGACATGGTGAACCCGATCCCCGCAAGGCAGGCGATGCCATAGATATGCAGCCAGTTCGCCCCGGTCGGCATCCGCGCCAATCCGGATTTCACCATCAACCACGTCACGCCGAAAACGCCCACTTGTTTACCAATGATGAGACCCAAAGCGATGCCCATCGGCAGCGGTGCCAGAAGATCCGAGAAGGTCAAACCCTGCAACACCACGCCCGCATTGGCGAAAGCGAAGATCGGCACAATCAGATACAGCACATAAGGCGCGAGTGCATGTTCAAGGCTGTGCAAAGGCGACTTGCCCCACTTGTCCGTGAGCGGAATGAAGAAGGCCGTCACCACGCCCGCCAGCGTCGCATGAACGCCCGATTTCAGCACGAAGAACCACATGATCGCCCCCAATAGGATCATCGGGGCCATCCGGTGCTGCCCGCGCATGTTGAGCCATGCCAGCGCTGCCAAGGGCATCAGCGCCATCATCAGGTAATGGACCTTCAGTTCCGCCGTATAGAAGAGCGCGATAATCACGATTGCGCCCAAGTCATCCAGAATAGCCAGTGTCAGCAGAAACACCTTGAGCGAGGCAGGCGCCCGCGATCCGATCAGGGCGAGGATACCCAGCGCAAACGCAATATCCGTCGCCGCCGGAATAGCCCAGCCGCCCACAGTTTCCGGGATCGAGATGTTGAACCACAAAAACACCAGCGCAGGCAGCACCATGCCACCCACTGCCGCCATCCCGGGCAGCATCACGTCCTTCGGGTTCTTCAGCTTCCCTTCCAGCATCTCCCGCTTCAGTTCCAACCCGATCAGGAAGAAGAAGATCGCCATCAAACCATCGTTGATCCAGAGGATCAGCGGCTTTTGCAGCCCCTCGCCACCAAATGTCACGGCCAGATATGTGCCGAGCGTCTCATGATACCCCGACGACAGTGGCGAGTTCGCCACCAGTAGTGCTGCCAATGCCGAGAGCATCAACAGGATGCCCCCCGAGGCCTCGTGGCTGAAAAAACGATCGATCGCGCGCAAGAGCATGGTTCTATCCCGACTGAAAAACTTATATTAAGTTTTAGCTGGGCCTTGATGCCTCGTTTTCAAGGTTTTGTGAGCGCAAAGGCGGGAAAGATTCGGATCATATGTTGATTTTAGATCACTTGGCCTTTGCAGCCTCCTCTCTGGACGAGGGCCGCGCATGGCTTGAAGCCAAGTTCGGTTTGCCCCTCCAAACGGGCGGCCAGCACGCCCGCTACGGCACCCATAACCTCTTGATGGGCATGGAAGACGGGCTCTATCTCGAAGTCATCGCCATTGATCCCGCTGCCCCCGCACCCGCCAGCCCGCGCTGGTTTGACCTCGATAATTTCGCAGGCGCGCCCCGTCTCGCCAACTGGATCGCCCGCACCGATACGCTCGACGCCATGAAAGCCGCTATGCCCGAAGCCGGTGAAACCGTCGCGCTCGCGCGCGGCGATCTGGCGTGGCGTATGGCCGTTCCACCTTCCGGTGCGCTCCCGCTCAAGGGCGGCCTCCCCAGCCTCATCCAGTGGGATTGCGAGGCCCACCCAGCACAACGCCTCACCCCGCAACCGCTGCGGCTAGACGCGCTCCTCATCCGCCACCCCGACGCCGCCGAGATCGAACGCCGCCTCGCGCCGCTTCTCAGCGATCAGCGGATCCGCTTCGAACCCGCCGCCGCGCCTGCGCTCTCCGCCACCTTCCAAACGCCTCAAGGTCGCGTCACCCTATGATCCGCCCCGCAGAACCCCGCGATATCCCTACGATCCTCGCGATCTGGAACCCGATCATCCAAGATACCTCGATCACCTTCACCACCACTCTGAAAACCGCTGAAAGCCTCGCCGCCGATCTCGCCGCCAAAGCCGCGGCTAACCACCCCTTTCTCGTCGTTGAAGAGGGCGGAGAGGCCAAAGGCTTCGCCACCTACGGCACCTTCCGCTCCGGCCCCGGCTACGCGCGTACCATGGAGCACACCATCATCCTCGGGCCAAAGGCGCGGGGCAAAGGGGCAGGGCGGCAGTTGATCGAAGCGCTGTGCACCCATGCCCGCACCCAAGGTATCCACTCCCTGATTGGCGGTGTCAGTGCCGAAAACACCGACGGAATTGCCTTTCACGCCCGTGTAGGCTTCACGGAAATAGCCCGCCTGCCGGAAGTCGGCTATAAGTTCAACCGCTGGATGGGTCTTGTCCTCATGCAGCGCATGCTGTGAAAGCGGGAAAAACGGAACACTCCATGTCGATCTGGGTACGCATTTCTGAAGCACTGCAAGCGCTCGCTTCCGGCGAAGGGCTTTCGGCTGTCTTCGACCGTTTGCGCAGCCCGCCCGAACGCTCCGTGGCCTTCACGATCGCCGTGATTGCGCTCTCTGCGAAGATGGCCAAAGCCGATGGGCTCGTCACCCGCGACGAGGTCACAGCCTTCCGCGAAGTCTTCCAGATCGCCGCCGATGATGAAGCCGGAGCCGCCCGCGTGTTCAACCTCGCGCGCCAGGATGTGGCGGGCTTCGAGGATTACGCGCGCAAAATTAAGGCGATGTTCACAGACGGGCGCGATTGTCTCTGTGACCTCATGGAGGGGCTCTTTCATATCGCAATGGCAGATGGCGAATATCACCCGGCCGAAGATGCGTTTCTCGAACGTGTGGCCGAGATTTTCGGCATCGGTTCGGCGGAATTCAGCGCGCTCCGCGCCCGTTACGTGCCAGATGCGCCGAAAGATCCCTGGATTATCCTCGGTCTCGCACGGGGCGCATCGCCGGATGAAGCCCGCGCGCACTGGAAACGATTGGTTAAGGAAAACCACCCCGACGCCATGATGGCGCGGGGCCTGCCGGAAGAGGCCGTGAAGATGGCGGAGCGGCGCATGGCCGATATCAACCGCGCCTGGGAAGCCATCGAGAGCGGGCGCGCCTGATGCGGATCGCCACTTGGAACATCGAGTGGTTCACCAATCTCTTCGACGACAAGGATCGCCTTCTTCTCGACGATGGCTGGTCCGCTCGCCGTGACATCACCCGCCGCCAGCAGCTTGAAAGCATCGCCATCGTCCTCACGGCCATGAACGCCGACGCGATCATGATCATC
>RFUP01000145.1 GCA_009922885.1 Paracoccaceae bacterium | reverse complement strand
TAGGCAAGCGATTGGAAATGCACATGAAATTCGAGGGCACCGGCTCTTATGTCGCCACGGAAGACCTGAAAGTCGCGGTGAACGCAGCGGTCACGCTGGAGCGTCCGCTCTTGGTGAAGGGCGAACCCGGAACCGGAAAAACCGAACTGGCGCGGCAGGTTGCCGAGGCGCTCGGGCTGCGGATGATCGAATGGAACATCAAGTCCACCACCAAAGCGCAGCAAGGCCTTTACGAGTATGACGCCGTGAGCCGCCTGCGCGACAGCCAATTGGGCGAAGAGCGCGTGCATGACGTGCGCAACTACATCAAGAAGGGCAAGCTCTGGCAGGCCTTCGACGCCGACGAGAAAGTGGTTCTCCTGATCGATGAGATCGACAAAGCCGATATCGAGTTTCCGAACGACCTCTTGCAGGAACTCGATAAGATGGAGTTCCACGTTTACGAAACCGGTGAAACCATCCGCGCTCGCCAGCGCCCGATCGTGATCATCACCTCGAATAACGAGAAAGAACTGCCCGACGCCTTCCTGCGCCGTTGTTTCTTCCATTACATCCGTTTCCCCGAACCTTCGGTGATGCGCCAGATCGTGGAAGTGCACCATCCGGGGATCAAGGAAGCGCTTCTGACCACGGCCCTCACGCAATTCTACGAGTTGCGCGAAACGCCCGGGCTCAAAAAGAAGCCCTCCACCTCGGAAGTGCTGGACTGGCTGAAGCTCCTCTTGGCCGAAGACCTGACGCCGGAAGACCTGAAGCGCGATGGGGCGAATGCGCTGCCAAAGCTACACGGGGCGCTCCTGAAGAACGAGCAAGACGTCCATCTCTTCGAACGCCTCGCCTTCATGGCGCGCCGCGGCGGCTGATCAAGCCCGACGTTTGGAAATTTTGGAAGCCGCAGCCCCGAGGGTTGCGGCTTTTTTCATGCGGCTTTTTGGGGAACCAACCAGCAGCTTGCTCTTTAACTGTAGAAGCTCGCGGCGGATTTCGTCGCTTTCGCGTTTGAGCAAAGAGGCATCCTCGGGCGTAAAGCTATCCTGCACTGCCGCTACTCCTGCGAGAGTTTGCAGGGCCAAACGGGTCCGCTCCAGTTCTGAAAGTTTTTTGTACTTCGAGAGTTCCATACTATTCCAACGCCCTTTCAGAGCTTGGTCGCTCCTCTGAATGTAGCAGCAATATTGAGCAATTTCAAAATTTGTTCCGTCGGATTTTTGGGATCCGGCGGGATAATCCGGCCAATGGTCACAACGACCGTCTTTTTCTCACGTCCGACTATGAAAACAACATCATAGCCCCGCACTTCGCGAATGCTGAAGCCGCCGACGTGGCGGTCGCTCGGCGAATGGACCAGTTCCGTCAGCGATTTATGAATGCCTTTCAGGTCTTTCTCGGACAGGCCGTAAAGAAGGACATCCATATCCGCCGTTTCCGCCATATCGACGGCAATGGAAACTCCACGATAGCGGAACAGATCTGAACTCATGGGCACCCCACGAGGTCAAATCAACCTTTGCGGGTTTTATTTGTCAACGCGCCTTCACACCTACGCGCCATCAATTGTGGCAAAATCTGGGCAATCCCGCCACGTTCACGGGCCACCGTCTCCTACCAACCCTTGCGGTGATCGAAGTGCGCAGGCACAGAAATCACGTCTAAGTATTTGGTTTTATTGATATGAGGCACATCCGCCACAATCGATTCGCCTCAGAGGTGAAATGCCACAAATATGCCCCAATTGCTCCTTAGCCCTGCCTGTAAGAGGGGCGAAGTTCTCTCAAGAGAATAAGAACCGAGGCAGAAAATGACCGGGATTGAACTGAGCCCTGCTCGCGGCTTCCGCGATGTAAGTGCCGCGTGCGCGCACGCCTTGGTACGCTTTGTGCTTCCGGAGCTTATGTCCGAGGGCCATTCATGAGCCTCCATCGCGCCATTCTGCCGATTTGCCTGATGCTGGGTGCTTGCGTGCCCTCGCTTTCAACCGAAGTGGCCACGCGCGCCGCCATGCCCGTTGAAACCGGCTCGCTGCCCGCGATGAAAACCTTTTCCGCGCCGCGCCCTGCCGCGCCCTCGCAATCCAATATCGATATTGCCCGCGATTTCCTCGACCTCGTGTTCGAGATGGAGTCGGGCCGCCAGCTTCCGGTGATGTCGCGTTTCGAAGGCCCGATCCGCGTGCAGGTAACAGGCCAGCCGCCTGCCCATCTCGGCCTTGATCTTGCACGCCTCCTGCACCGTTTCCGCACCGAAGCCGGCATCGACATCGACATGAGCCGTGGCGAACCCGCCCAGATCACTATTCAGGCGATCCCGCGCAGCCAGATCCGCAAGGCCCTGCCGCAAGCCGCCTGTTTCGTGGTGCCCAATATCACCGATATTTCGCAATATGCTCTGGCCCGCCGTTCAGCCCGCACCGATTGGGGCCGGATCGAGCAGCGCCAGCAGATTGCCGTGTTCCTTCCCTCAGATGCCACCCCACAAGAGGTGCGCGACTGCCTGCATGAGGAATTGGCCCAAGCGCTCGGGCCATTGAATGACCTCTACCGCCTGCCCGACAGCGTTTACAACGACGACAACGTACATACGGTGCTGACGGGTTACGACATGCTCGTGCTGCGGCTGATCTATTCGCCTGAACTCCGCTCGGGCATGACCCGTGGCCAAGTGGCCGACCGCCTGCCTGCCCTCCTTGCCCAACTCAATCCGGCGGGCCAGTCCTTAGCGCCGATGCGCTTGAACCCGACACCGCGCCCCTTCATCAACCCGCTACAAAAGGCGCTGGGGCCGGGATCTTCGGCCACAGAACGCCGCGCCGCCGCAGATGCCGCCATCAACATCGCCCGCGTCATGGGCTGGCAGGATCACCGCCGGGGATTTGCCCATTACGCGATGGGCCGCCTCACCCAAGCCGCCGATCCGATGACCGCGCAGCAGCATTTCCAGGAAGCCGACCGCTTCTTCGCCACCACCCCCGGTGCAGAATTGCACCGCGCCTATGTGGTCTCGCAACTCGCGGCCTTTTCCATCGCGCAAGGCCAAGGTGATACCGCGCTTCGCCAGATCGGCCCCTATCTCGACATCGCCGCGCGCCATGAAAACGCAGCCCTCCTTGCCACCCTCATGCTTTTGCGCGCCGAAGCCCTTGATCTGACGGGACGTTCCGGTGAAGCCCAGACCGTTCGACTGGACAGTCTCGGCTGGGCACGCTACGGATTTGGGGCGGATTGGGCCGTTCGTGCCAAACAGCGCGAAATCGCGTCGCTCAGCCCGCTTCGAGGAAGAAGCTGAGGTCACATGTTCGTTCTGGCAGGAGCCATCATCGGCGCTATCATCGGCGCTACAGTTGCCATTCGTCGCAAAGGGCGAAAGCTGGATATTCTCCATTATGCAACGGGTTACGGCATACTCTTCACGTTGATCGGGCTGTTTGTCACGATCTTCGTCCACCGTGCGGCGGTGATGTAAGGAGGCAGGCGCATGTTCCTGCCCTTCTTCGAGAATCTGCGCAAAGCCGCCGTGCCTGTTTCGCTTCGGGAATACCTGACCTTCCTTGAAGCCATGCGCGCCAACCTTGTCACCTATGACGTGGAGGGGTTCTATTACCTCGCCCGCACCGCAATGGTGAAAGACGAGCGCAACATCGACAAATTCGACCGCGCCTTCGCGGCCACCTTCAAAGGCCTCGAAGAGATTTCCATGCAGATGGTCATGGATGCGGTGGATATCCCCGGCGAATGGCTGAAGAAGCTCGCGGAAAAGCACCTCTCGGACGAGGAAAAGGCAGAGATCGAAGCGCTTGGCGGGTTCGAGAAGCTGATGGAAACGCTGAAAAAGCGGCTCGAAGAACAGAAAGAGCGCCATCAGGGCGGTTCCAAATGGGTCGGCACGGCTGGCACCTCGCCTTTCGGGGCATACGGTTACAACCCCGAAGGCGTCCGGATCGGCCAGAAGGAAAGCCGCAATCAGCGCGCCGTGAAGGTCTGGGACAAGCGCGAGTTCAAGAATTTCGACGATCAGATCGAGCTGGGCACCCGCAACATCAAGGTTGCCCTGAAACGCCTGCGCCGCTGGGCACGGGATGGCGCGCATGACGAATTGGACCTCGACGGCACGATCAAGGCCACCGCCGAGCACGGCTATCTCGATGTGCAAACCCGCCCCGAACGCCGCAATGCGGTGAAAGTGCTCCTGTTCCTTGATGTGGGCGGCTCGATGGACCCGCATGTGAAGGTGGTGGAAGAACTTTTCAGCGCCGCGCGGGCCGAGTTCAAGCATATGGAACACTTCTACTTCCATAACTGCCTTTACGAAGGCGTCTGGAAAGACAATCGCCGCCGCTGGGACGAGCAGACCCCGACATGGGATGTGCTGCGCACCTATGGCCCTGATTACAAATGTATTTTCGTGGGTGACGCGTCGATGTCACCTTATGAAATCGCCTATCCCGGCGGCGCGAATGAGCATTGGAACGCGGAAGCGGGGCAAACGTGGCTCGCCCGCGCCCGCGAGCATTGGGGCAACAATCTCTGGATTAACCCGACCCCCGAGAAATACTGGAGCTACACCCAGTCCATCGGCCTCATCCGCGATATTTTCGAGGACCGCATGGTGCCTATGACGCTCGAAGGCATCGAGCGCGGCATGAAGATGTTGGGCCGTTAAACTTACCTGAAAGCCGCAAACGCCGGATCGTCGCGAAGCCACTCGGCAAACTGCGCGATGCCGCGCAGGGTGAAATGCTGGTTATCCCAGAAGAGCAGCCCCAATGTGCCATCCGGCAAGCGCTCGGCCACATCGCAATAGCTGTTCGCGCAGAAGGCCGCGTATTTCGACGAGAACCCCCAGCCCTGTGCCTCGGCCCAAGCTTTCAGCGCCGTTTCCATCGCCACCGCATCGCGGCCGGAATTGACCAGAGGCTCCGGCAAGGCTAGGCGGGTCTCGCCCAAAGGATCCGCCGCCCCCTTGGCAATCAGGCGTGGGATTTCGAAGCGCGAGATCGGCCCTGCCCCCGACACGATCACCGGCAGGCCAGTGGCTTTCAAAAGCGCCGCCGTTTCCTCGAACTCGGCATTCGGCTTGTCCGGCCAATGAGAGCCTAGAACGATGCTCTCGGCCCCTGCCCCGATGGCCGTTTGCAAATGGGCCTCAAGCCCCGCGAAACAGGTGGTGATGCCGAACTTCTTCACATGCCCCGCCAAGGGCGGGCAGGCGGATTGGTTCAAATGCACGAAGGTGCGCGCCGGGAAAGCTTGGCGCAGGGTTTGGAAGAGGTCACGCCCGTGGCTATCACCGATCACCAACGTGAAGGGCCGTTGGCCGTGCGCCGTGAGGCATTCCGTGAGCGCGGCTTGGGCGGTCTCGGCGGGCAGCTTGCCCACATCATCATAGGAACACTGGATGCCCCGCGCCGCCTCGTCTGAGCTATTGCTCACCGTAGCGCGATAGGCGGTGAACTCGTGGTCCACCATGGTGAGAACCGACCGGAACTCGGCGAGCGGCAAAGCGCTGCGCCACATGGCCGGCAGAACCCCCATCGCCACCACCAGAGAGGGGGCTAGCATTGTGAGCGGCAAGAGGCGGCGCGGCGCGATCCAGAGAGCGCTCGACTGTGTGGGCCGTTCTATCAGGCGGTAACTCACTGCGCCCATGACGATCCCCAAAAGCCCCATGCCCAGAAGCAACTCGTCCGACGGGCGATCCGCGAAAAGAAGCGCCGCGACCATCAAGGGCCAATGCCAGAGATAGGCGGAGTAAGACCGAAGCCCGAGCCAATTCGCGCCACGGCTCGACAGAAGCCAAAGCACCGGATCCCGCTTCGCCACCGGGGCCGCCAGAATGGCAATCGCCGCCAGAACAGGCGGCAGCGCCCCCACACCGGGAAAGGCGCTATCCACGCGATAGCTGTTGGTGGCCCAAAGGATCACCACGATCCCCGCCCCGCGCAAGACCACTGCTTTCCAGAGCGCGCCTTGCCGCCACGGGAACCAGAGCGCGGCAATCCCGCCCAAGGCAAATTCCCAGAACCGCGGTGCCATCAGATAGAAGGCGGCTGAGGCATTGCCGTTCCGCAGATATTCCGCAAAGCCGAAGGAGAGCGCAGAGAGCACCAGTAGCCCCAACGTTACCCGCATGCGGTCGCCTTTCACTGTTCGTTCTGTGACATCGAACAGAAAGCCCATTTTGACCTTTCCAACAGCTGGAACACCGTCCTCACCAATGAACTCGTCCTTGAACGTGCATGAGGTGAGGTAGGGGCTGTCCTTGGCGTTGAGCTTGTCCTTTCGGGACTCCAG